>JABDLW010000732.1 GCA_013001805.1 Saprospiraceae bacterium
CCATAACCCCGAATTTGGATTAAGCACTCCTGCGGCAAGTAGCAAACCTTCAAGCTCTTCCAGCAGGGCATCGATCTCATCTTGTGTACCATTGATGTTGAAATCTTCGGCTCCTGCATGGCACGTGGTGCATGCCACAACATTGTCTACCATACTGCCTCGTGACTCGTAGGTCATGCTGAAGGTATGACCACCTCCTGAATTGCCAAAAGCGGTTGCCATATGGCAAGAGATGCAACCATCCGTGATCAAATCCTTATGTGGTGAGTTCGTATACTCTAACGAACCCGCGATTTCAAAACCGCCGAGACCAAAGACCAGGGCAGATTGAGGACCATGGTGCGTTCCCCAGCGCGAACTGGTGATGGCTGTGCTGTCGTTGGCCATGTCAGGAATTTCATAGGGTCGGGATTGATGGCAATTAATGCACATATTGCCTTTACCAAAATCAACGGTACCGCCATTGATCAGGTCGACGGGGTCTGTGACCCTTAAGGCCCAATCTGTCTCGTCAAAGTTTTCATGGATCATATGGCAAGTACGGCAGTTGACTGGAGTGGGATCCTCGATGGTTGCGGCTGTAGATATACCGCCATTTTCTAAACGCTCAAGGAATCCTTCGTGGGTATGACAAATGGCACAGGAGGTAGCATTTCTTTCGAAATTTCCACCTAAGGCGTGTATGGAATTGTTGTATTGGATTTGTTTGGCAAAAAGGTCGGTTCCAGACGAGTGGCAAGTACTGCAACTTTCGGCCCCATCCAGACCGTCTACTCCATCAATACCATCAATACCATCTGCTCCATTCGCTCCGGGAGGGCCTTGGGGACCTTCCTTGGTGCAACTTGCAGCGAAAACGATCAATAAAAGAGAGAACCAAGCCGATAATATGATACGCGTTTTCATGGTAGTCGGTTTTACTTTTTTATTAAGGATAATTCCTTTTACAAAAATATGACAATTGCTACCAAGGATAAAGTAAAAGAAGGTGATATAAGGACAAAAAAAAGTGATATATATCAACGATTAATTGACATATATCACTTTTGCGATTTTAATGATTTTCTTTAAAAAGTGTCCATATAATTAATGATGCACCAGCGGTCCTCTTCGCTCGGAATTTTCTTTTCAAAATTGGGCATATCCTCACGACCAATAAAGGATTTAAAATATATATGCCCGGCAGGCTGATTTTTGTACTCATCGGTGGATATATCGGGCATTTCCGTGTCGATTTCTCCGGCTTTTTTTCCATCACCAAAACCCTCAGAACCGTGACAGGACCGGCAATGCTTGACGTACAGCGACTTGCCTACGTCCAGGCAATCGGCATCGTCAGCTGATGTCGGATTTTCCATATTATCATACTTAGATGGAATGTCCCACGGGTCTCCTACGGTGTTTATTTCGGTAAAGGCAAAGACAAAAGCAGCAATGGTCAACAATAGAAATATATTTTTCATGGATGTTTTTTTTAATCGTCAATGTTAACGAATATGTTTTATTTATAGTTTCCTTAGGTTAAATAATTTTGAAATCGACAGAAAATAGTGAAACCAGGCGGCCAGAAATACTGCCGACACTGCAAAAATAATCCATATCGGTGCCCGGCTCCACAAAGCACGGGGTCTTTCACCACGTACAATTTTTGCCGGTACCCCCCACTGGATATTTTGTGAAGTCTCCACCGTTCCAAAGTCATCATGTTCTGTAATTCTGGCAATCACCAGTAAATTACCCTGTTCATCTCCCGGAAGATCGGATGGAAACTCGATTGAGAGAGAGCCTTCTTCCATGTCACCTTGCTTAATGGGTAAGTCACTGAATAACCTTTTTACAAAAATTCCAATTTCCACTTCTTCGATGTCTTTGGAATCGCCGGCCAATTTTTCCACACCTGATATTTGCAGCGTGTTAATGGAATCCTCTACCGTACCGGCCAGCGTTAATTCAATTTCTTTTATGGTTACGCTTCTGCCAGCACTTCTAAAATTTTCATTTCCCGCGTAGCGGGCCTCAAAGTCAGCGAGGCCGCTGGTGTCCCAGATAGCTTTTTGTGGGTCCAGCAATAACTTTATCTTTCCATTCTTTTCTGTCTTCCCCCGACCCAGTTCGAGCTCACTGGTGTCCGTGGTTTGCCAAAAACTGATCTCTTCATCAGCAATTTGATAAAATGTGCCATCCTCGCGATATTTTATTTCCGCGATGAGGTATTTGTTTTCATTGCTTTGCAAATAGTCTAAATACATGTAAACCCGCTGCGGCTCATCCTGCCCGAATAGCGATGCGATGCTGATCAGAAAGAATAAACCAACCATCGGGGCCATTTTAATCGCTAAGCTTTCTCCCGGGAGCGCAGTTATTTGGCGCCTTATTTTCCATTTAATCATGGCCAGCTTATTTAATGGTTTCGTAAAAAGGTTTGGGAACGACAATCTCATCATCGTGCTCCATATCCGCCACCGGAACCACCGGAGCCAGCGTGTTTAATAGCATGATGATAATGACCCCCAGGGCCAATCCTGCCAGCGTAAGCGCCCATTCCACCCAGGTGGCTTGGTAATGTAAATACTCCATCCGCATGTCCTGGATTGGAACGTAGGGAGTCTCCAATGTGGGGACGATAATTAAATATCGCTTCAACCAAAGTCCGATGAGTACCAGCACCGATACTAGGGTAATACTGGCAGGTGTTCGAAATCTTGGTACAATAAGTACAATCAGTGGTACCACAATGGCTAGGAATATCGTGAGCAGGGACATGATTCCGAATTCTCCAAAATCAACAAATTTGTCGAGCCACCGGCCATGTGTTTCACTGACATTGTACCATTCCGTGATGTATTCACTAAAGGTGAAATAAGCAAATCCGATACTAAGAAGAAGCAGTGCATATCCCAAATAATAAAAGTGCTGATCGGTAAATAGGTCTTTTAGTTGATACTGCCTGCGGTAGATCCACATCATGACGATCAACAGCGCCACGCCCGAGAAAATCGCCACCAAAATAAATTCCGGAGCAAATAAAGTACTATGCCACCCCGGCCGGAGACTCATACCAAACAGCCATGCCAGTAGGGAGTCAGCGAGGATGGCGGTGGGAATAATGGTAGCCGCCAGGATATTTTGTGCGCGATTTAAATGCTCTACCTGCCGGGGACGCCCCTCATAACCCAGAGCGAGTTTTGCATACAGCTTTTTCTTCCAACCTGGCAACTCAACAACATCCGTATCTCGCAACTTGGCGAAATCCCGTATATGCGCAATGTATAAATACGTGCCAATAAATATGAGGTTGGTCATGATGGCCATCACGTCCCAGGTAATGGGAGACTGGATACGGGCATAAGTGAAAATATAAAAGATGCGGTCTAATCTGCCAATGCACAGGAAAATAAAAATCGGACCGACACAAAGCCCGGCTAATGCGAATAATTCAACAATCCGGTGAATAGGTTTCGTCCATTTCAGACGGGTAAGATGAAATATCCCGGCTAGAATAGCTCCGGAATAACCGATTCCCAAAAAGAAAATGAAATTGACGATAAATACGCCCCAAACTACATGATCACGCATTCCGGTGACAATGTGCCCATGCACAATTTGCTGAATAAGGGCCACCAGACCAAATGCAACCAGCACTAGCATGGCACCCATTAGCAACCACCAGGATCTTGAAGGCTTACTTAAGGGATATTTAAATTTTGCTAATACTTGATCGAATGTTGACGCTTCCATAAGTCAATTTTTAAATGATATCCTTGTACATTGCTTTTCGTTCTTCCGAAAGATCTTCGAGGCTACGCTCGTAAGGAAACATGCGGTCGGTAGGAGGTAAGTAGTAAACCCGTGGTTTGGTACCTAATTCCTCCAGGTAGCGGTATCCGGACCGGTCTTCCAAAAGTTGACTCAGCTGCACTGTTTCGACGCCATTGGTGACGGTATCTTCAACTTCATCGCCAAAATAAAATACGCCATTGGGACAGGCCGTTACACAATCAGGGAGTTTGCCCTGGCGTACCATATCGGGACAAAAGTCGCACTTATCAACCGTTCCAACTTGACTCGGGACACTGGTTTCCGGTGAGGATGTGCACATAGCAATCTCCTCGGGAAGATCGGGTTCATCCCAATTAAATACCCGGGTAGAGTAGGGGCAGGCCGCCATACAAAATTTACATCCGATACAGCGGTCATTGTCAATCAGGACCAGCCCATCGTCCCGTTTGAAGGTAGCATCGACCGGACAAACCTTGACACAGGGGGGATCATCGCAATGAAAGCAAGTTTTAGGAAACCAGTAGGGCGCACCTTGCTCACTATCCTTCATTAATTTCACCTGCAGCCATTCCTTATCTTCGGGTTGATAGTGCATCTTTTGACAGGCGGTGATACAGGCACGGGCATTGTTACATTTAGCCAGGTCAATGACCATGACAAATCTTTTTCCGGGTATTCCTTCCCGCGCCGCCATTCCTGTGATCAGTTGGTCGTCTGGCAAAGGTGTGATTTGTGATCTTGCCACTTCGACCAGACTACCATCGGGAGCCAGCAGCTTTATAGTAGACTCTTCACTTGCTGATTCCATGGATCCTGCCGGCTTATTGCACTTGCACAAGGCAGTACCACAAGTGGCAACCACGGTCAATTTAATAAATTCTCGTCTCGGGCTGGCTTGCTCTTTGTCCATGTCTTATTTTTTATTGAAATTTTACAGAATGAAACAGATTCGGCTCACTTATTTTTAGCTTCCTCCATCCAGCGTAATATTTCCTGGTTTTTGGTCCTCTTTTTTTTAGGCTGATTATCTAGTGCCGAACTATTTACTTCCACCAACTTACCATCTGCGGTAAGCATTTTTATTTTGCTAACCTTTGCGGTGCTATTGTTATTTTCAACCTCAGTCTCAGGTCGCTCCAGTTCCTTTTTTTGCAAGGGTGTCATTAAAAAGTTGCGACGTGATGTTTTTTGATTTTTCATTTCCCAGCTGTTATTT
>JABDLW010000754.1 GCA_013001805.1 Saprospiraceae bacterium
GGCAATACCGACTCTTTGTTGCATGCCCTGGGATAATTCTGATGGTTTTTTCTCAAAAGCATTTTCCAATCCGACCCGGCTCAGGTAGTACTTTGCTATATCTTCACGCTCCTTTGAATTCCCATGGGCATAGACTTGATTTACTCCCACCATTACATTTTGTAAAGCTGTCATCCAGGGGAGTAGGCATGGTGATTGAAAGATCACGCCTCGATCAGGGCCAGGGCCAGTGATAGGCGAATCCTTTAACAACATGCGACCACTGGAAATATTGTTTAATCCAGCGATCATCGTTAATAAAGTCGTTTTTCCACAACCGGAATGACCGATAATAGAAACGAATTCTTCACTTTTGATTTCCAACTGTAAATTCTCCAGTACCACATAATTACCCCCGGGAGTTGGATATATTTTCGTTAGATCCTCCATTTTGAGCATGGTGCCAGAAGGACTAGAATCAATGAGCTGGGGTGGAGATTGTTGAGTTGCCATCATTTGCTATATTCTGTTTCGTAGTGAGCAATTTAATTCTGTCTTACTATTTATTTCTCAATGTATGAACACATTGGTTTCGCAATAATTTCCCGTATAACTAGCTCAAGGAGTATGTTTGAAACTTCGCTGGCAAACAAACACCTAGATAATCAGAGCTTTAGCATGCTAGCAGCAAAATCTTTCTGACCAGGTAATCAACCGTGTTTCTTATAAATAAACATTCGGCCATCTGGCAATAGTGGTCGCAAATCTGGTAGTTTATAATCCTGTGACCGGGATAATTTAGAGGCATCTCCCAGCTCGACCAAATAGTTTAATAGATCGCGACGAACATTCTTGTATTGCGTGTTCATATTAAGATCGGTTTTGTCTCTCGGACGTTCAATTTCAACTATAAACTCCGGACCTAATGTCGCATTAGGACCAGGATTTAGTGGGATAATTCGATCCGCCATTAAAATCCCTTCATCCACATCATTAGTAATAAGTAGAGCCGTCCTCTTATTCGCACTCCAAATGTTCAGAATCTCACCTTGCAAATTTCCTCGAGTCAAAGCATCGAGTGCACCCAACGGTTCATCCATTAGCAATAACTCCGGATCGGTTGCTAAAACCCTGGCCACAGACACCCGCTGCCTCATCCCACCAGACAATTCACCAGGTTTCTTGTCAATGGCTGGAGTGAGATTGACCATTTCAATATATTCCCTTATTCGATCATCTCTTCTTTTTCTCTCCCAATCAGGATATACGGCATTTACCGCCATAGCAACATTTTCATATACATTGAGCCATGGCAACAACGAATAATTTTGGAACACAATACCACGCGCAGGACTGGTGCCTTTTATTGGTTTCCCATTAAAAAGGACGACTCCCTCGTTTGGCTCCAAAAGACCACTTATTAAATTAATTAATGTGGTTTTCCCTGATCCTGTAAAACCTACAATTGCCAGAAATTCTCCCTCCTTAATAGTCAGGTTAATATTACTTAGCACCTCAAATCGATCCTCACCTTCACCATACCATTTACTGACATTTTTAAATTCTACAATATTATTAGACATAGACTCTGAATTTTTATTTATGGGTACCCCTTATTGTATTTTAAAATATTAAGCCAATGTTTTCTCAAAGGAAGCACTTCTTTGAATATAAAACATAATGCGATCAAGCATGAATCCAATGACACCAATCACAAACATGGCCACAATTATTTTTGCGTTACTGTCATTGGCTCCGTTCTGGAATTCCTCCCATACAAAAGATCCTAAGCCAGGACTTTGTGCTAAAAGCTCTATGGCAATTAAGACCATCCAGGCAACAGAAACAGTGATTCGCAGACCCACAAAAATCAGTGGTATGGCAGAAGGAAGGATCACTTTAAAAATCTTTTTAAAGAGACCTAAATTAAGCACTTTAGCTACGTTCAAATAATCCCTATTAACTGAGGATACTCCCACACTGGTATTAACCAGAGTAGCCCACATGGCACACAGGCCAACACTTATACTGGAAATGATAAATGATGTATCCAGATCTGAATTCAGTGTTAAAGTCTTGACGATCATAAATACCAGCAATAACCACACAACTGGCGAGACCGGCTTAAAAATTTGAATCAACCAATTAAATGCAGTACGAAGGTTACTGTTCAGGCCGATAATGATTCCGATTGGTACGGCAATTAGTAAGGCGATAATAAAGCCCACAAGGACTGTTTTCAGGCTGGTTAAAATTTGATCAACAAAAGAAGGGCGACCAGTGTATTTTATAGCTTTCAATCCCTCGGATTTGCGCTGTGCATTAGTTGCTGAGACTTTGGCATAAAATGCTGCCTTCTTTTCCCGGATGATCTGATGGTCAGTTATCAAGGATTGCAGAGCAATCCAAACCTGGCTGGGGGAAGGCAAGGTGTTGGGTTGACAACTGACCGCTCCGGAGTGTATGCAGGCTTCCACTTCCTTGGCAGCCGTAGCCCCTCCTGCAGACATTGCCTTTTCAATCTTCACCTGGGCCTCTATATTATAAAGGTAGGCTGAACCAAATTGCCAAATTAAGAGAAAAACAACCATAGAAAGTATGGATATTCCCGCATTTTTAAATAGTGAAATAAAATATCCCTTTTTGGGCAGAAATTCTCTGAATTTAATCACCAACTTATTTGACACGGAGATGGGTGCTTCTGAGCTCGAGAGGATCGTTATTTGCTCCATAATCTAACGCTATTTATCATTGACTAAATCATTAAAGAATCTCATCCTTATTTCCTATAGTGAAACTATTTATGTATTCGATAGGGGCCTTCCCGTCATACATCTTACCGTCAATAAAATCTGCAGATGGTGGCTTAAAACCATCTGTATCGGGAATATCGCCAAGAGGCAGTCTACCTTCTTCAACCAGGGCTTTTGCAGCTTCTCTCCAAATATCCGGACGGTATATATCCTGTATCGTCTCGAGGTACCATGGGGCTTCTTTTGATTCGGGTATCTGACCCCAGCGCCTCATTTGCGTGAGAAACCAAATGCCATCCGAATAAAAGGGATAGGTAGCGTGGTATTTATAAAACACATTAAAATCAGGCATAGATCGTTTATCTCCCTTTTCAAATTCAAACGTCCCTGTCATGGAATTGGCAATCACAATCGAATCCGCACCAACATAGTCAGGTAAGGATAATATGCCCACTGCCTGGGGGCGATTTCCCGGTTCATCTAACCATTTTCCGGCTCGGATCAATGCCTTGGTAATGGCAACTGTGGTGTTTGGGTATTTTTCGGCAAAATCTTTACGAACGACAAAGACTTTTTCTGGGTTATTTTTCCAAATGTCCAGATTGGTGGTGACAGGTACCCCAATACCTTTGATAACTGCTTGCTGATTCCAAGGTTCACCAACGCAGTAGCCATAAATGGTACCGGACTCCAGGGTAGCTGGCATTTGGGGTGGAGGTGTTACGGACAAAAGAACTTCAGCATCTACCTGTCCCTGTATATTTTCCGCGGTATACATTCCGGGATGAATACCACCTGCTGCAAGCCAGTATCTGATTTCATAATTATGCGTCGACACAGGAAATACCATACCCATCTTAAAAGACTTACCTTCCATTTTATATGATTCCACTACGGGCTTCAATGCATCGGCCTTGATTGGATGAATAGGTTTACCCTGATCATTTTTAGGCACTTTTGGTTTCATAGCATTCCATACTTCATTTGAAACCGTAATTCCGTTCCCATTTAAGTCCATGGAAAAGGGTGTGATCAACTCTGCCTGGCGACCAAAGCCAGCAGATGCAGCAATAGGTTGTCCCGCTAGCATATGAGATCCATCAATCTGACCATCGATGACCCTATCCAGGACATTTTTCCAGTTTGATTGTGCTTCGATTGTTACAAATAGTCCTTCATCTTCAAAGAATCCTAGTTCCTTAGCTATGGCGAGAGGTGCCATATCAGTCAATTTGATAAAGCCAAAGGTTAATTGCGGTTTTTCTATACTGCCTGTCGCAGGCCTTACGGTAGAAGTTACATCGACTGCCTTTGTTGGCACGGAATGCCCACAGCCCGAAAAAAGTATAAAGACTGTGAGTATGAAAAGATAATTCCTCATCATATTATAATTTTATTTTTAAAGGATATTTAAAGAGCTTTCTGATCTTCTGACTCAAAAAGTACCGGTTTGAATGTCACCATC
Source organism: Saprospiraceae bacterium (assembly GCA_013001805.1). Classification (GTDB taxonomy): domain Bacteria; phylum Bacteroidota; class Bacteroidia; order Chitinophagales; family Saprospiraceae; genus JABDMH01. The sequence continues at coordinate 4,198 of JABDLW010000754.1, forward strand.
AACCAAGCCCAATTATTGTGCTTGGCATCGCCCGGACGCAGTGCTAGCATGGTCTCGGAAGCAATGAGGTGGGAATAACCAACATGGAGGCCTACCACCGGGCTAAGGTTGATTGCATAGACCAAATCAACCTCAAACCCCATTGGTTTTGCCAGTTCGTTTTGATTCAGATCAAATTGGCGCGAACCGGTAAGAAATTCATGGAAATTCGCCACTATAGATCCCTTTCCAATTTGGATTTTTGACTTAAAGTAAATATCAGTGACCCCTACAGAACCATTTGCCGGACCGACGAAGAAATAATCCATAAACCCATTGTGAGCATGATTGGTCCCAAAATCTGGCGAGAAGTTGGTTAATTTACCGGAAGCATTTTCTCCTGCATCCGTTCCGGAAATATATTCTATCCCGAAGGTTAAAGGTGTGAGTTTCGTAGTAATCGTAGCATTTATCCCAGCAAGAAAAGCGCTGAGTTCCGACTTACGTACTTTTCCTCTTTGGTAGTAAAAATCCGTTCCGATGCTCAATTTCTTTCCACCAAACTTCCCAATCGCACCGTAAGTCTGCTTGGCGAACGATGTTGAATCACTTAGATCCTGATAGGTAGTATTTAACGCAAGCAAAGAAATATTTCCGGCGGAAAACAACTTATTAAACCAGGCAAACTGCATATTCTTGTAGTTGCCAGGGACTGAATAAAATGAAGCAGAAGGCCCCTGGAGATAGGCTGGTTCAGCCTGGTCGTCATCTGAGTTGAAGGCTCCACCAATATGCAACTTGGTTTTATGTTCGCCATCTTCAAAGAGCATCAAAAGTGCATCGTGCCTTCGGCCTTGCTGAGCCCATTCCAAACCTCCTAAAAACCGTTGATTATCGTAAGAAAGGATTTGACGTCCAAGTTTAAAAGAGAGATTAGGTGTTACAAAGTATTGACCCCAAGCCTCACTTAAATAGGTATTCCCGTCTTGTTCTTTAAAGATCTGGGCATTTTCACCCCATATACTCACATCTTGTAAGGCCAACCTGAATCGGAATTTAGCATCCGACACGTCAAAATACAATCGGCTCCTCTGTTCAGTAAAAAAAGCAGGTTGATTTGAAGAAGTTGTGGGTGTTTTAAACCCATCGCGAAATTCAGTTCTTGGCCGAACTTCAGCACTCAGGGTAAATTGGGCTAAACAGGCCTCAGAATATAAAACGAATAAAAGGACAAGCAAACCATATAACGATCGATAGGTCTTCCCCGAAAAATTCTTTTGCAATGATCCCATCATTTTTAAGTATTTAAACTTAGTTAAGAATCTTAAATCGGGTGCAAGATAGGAGCACAATTCCTAAACACCTAATTATTCGGACATATTTTTAAGTATTTTTACTTATTGTAATTTTGAATTCTAAGTATTTACACTGACTACAAGAGGCCATAGTCACGAGCAATAGCAGTTAGCTCAAAGGAATTTTTTACGCCCAATTTCTTCATCAGGCTGAAGCGATGCGCCTCGACGGTACGTATGCTTTTACCAAGGTGTTCAGCAATTTCTTTATTACTTCTTCCTCGAACCACTAGCTGGAGAATTTCCTTCTGGCGCTTGGTGAGCTTGACTTCAGGTGGGATTGATGTTGAAGCTTCAGATGCCATCTTAGCTGGTCGTGGAGTTTCAGAGACTTTTTCCAGATATTTCTTGATCAGCACCTGCGAAATATCACCACTGAAATACTTATCACCGGTGCAAACGGAGTGGATAGCTTTGAGAAATTCATCTTTACTAGCATCTTTCAGCAAATAGCCATCGGCACCTGCCTCAATTGCCTGCAGGACATATTCTTCTGAATCATGCATGGACAAGATCAAAGCTTTAGTTGTACTCTGCTGTTCTCTCAGTTTTTGCACTACCTCAATCCCATTAAGTAAAGGCATCCTGATGTCTATAATAGCCAGGTCTGGATTTGAGTTCTTGATCACACCCAATGCTTGTGCACCATCAGCAGCTTCAGCTATAACTTCCATGTCCACTTCTTCTTCCAATAATGCTCTGATCCCATCCCTGACTAAGGAATGATCATCTACCAGAACAATTGTGATTTTCTTCTTTTGATTCATTACAAATCCCAGTTTCCGCTTGTTCTTAATTTTCATCTAAATGTAACGGGAATTCCCAAGATGACCAACCAACGGGCATTGACTGAAAAATTTAGGAGCATTAGATCAACGGTCGATACAATAAATAAATCGCCTTCTCACGCGTACAGCATCCCAGATCGACATCATATCGCTACTAGTTCTTCAATCTTCATAGATGTTCTCTATGACTCCTGCACGCGCACTAGATTTAGCCCCCTGAAGGCCATCACTCTAGTGGTGGGCAAAAATAAATTAAGTAGTAATTAGGTATTTATACGGGTTTAAACTATTTTTGCCTTTGATTGAATAAGATCATGTTACGTATTAGTGCTTAATTTATTAGTATGAAGCAGGTAGTTATAATAGGAAACGGAATGGTCGGTTATAAATTTTGCGAGAAATTTGTAGCCCATAAATCAAGTGGTCAATATCATTTGACGGTCATCGGTGAAGAGATCCGACCTGCTTATGACCGTGTACACCTCAGTGAATATTTTGAAGGCAAGTCACCCGATGACCTTTGCCTGGCATCCCGGGCCTGGTACCAGGAAAAGGGAATTGATCTACATTGTGATGAACTAGTGATCCGTATCGACAGATTAAAAAAACAGGTCTTAACTAACAAAGGCAAGTCCTATCCCTATGACAAGCTAATTTTAGCCACCGGGTCAACCCCCTTTGTACCACCAATTGAGGGCTTCAATAAAAAAGGTGTTTTTGTCTACCGAACCATCGAAGATCTCAAAGCGATCGAAGGATATGCTAAAAACATTGGTCGGCAACACAAAGCGAAAGCAGCCGTCCTCGGGGGAGGCCTTCTGGGCCTGGAGGCGGCTAAGGCTGTACGTGATCTGGGACTGGAACCACATGTAATTGAATTTGCGTCAAGATTAATGCCGCGCCAACTCGATGATGACGGAGCCTCGGTTCTCAAAGAAGTGTTGGAGCAAATGGGACTCCATATCCATTTAAACAAAAATACGCGCCAGGTCGAAGGAAACGGCCGGATGACACAATTGTCATTTGCCGACGGTGCACTGCTGCAGGCCCAGATGCTCATCATCTCAGCAGGTATTCGCCCAAGAGATGACCTGGCTCGAGGATGTAACCTGAGCGTTGGTCCCCGGGGGGGTATCACTGTCAATGATCAAATGTTAAGTTCTGATCCTGACATCTATGCAATTGGAGAGGTAGCGCTCTATAAAGACATGATCTATGGTTTAGTTGCTCCGGGTTATGAGATGGCTCAGGTAGCAGCCAATCAAATCCTGGGTAACGATGTAAGGATGGCTGATAAAGTGGACATGTCGACCAAACTAAAACTAATCGGGGTCGATGTTGCTACTTTCGGTGATCCACTTATTCAAAATCAGGAAACCCGCACAATAGCCTTTGTAGACAGATTTAAAAAGACCTACAAACGAGTTAATGTTTCCAAGGATGGCAACAATTTACTTGGGGGGATTCTGGTGGGGGATGCTAAAGACTACAATATGTTGTTGCAGATCACGCAAAATTCCATGGCACTCCCAGCCAATCCGGAAGATTTAATTCTGGGACAACGGGGAGAAAATAACGACATGGGATCAGTGATGGATCTCCCAGAAACTGCCTCGATTTGTTCATGCGAAAATGTCACCAAATCTGAGATTTGTGAAGCGGTATCCTCTGGTGCAT
>JABDLW010000821.1 GCA_013001805.1 Saprospiraceae bacterium
CAGCTTCATAGTAAGCAGCGTTTCTTTTCATTTCCAATTCACCCATGTACGAATTGTATTCTGGTTTAGTCATTTGATTGACGATACCCAGATTGACAAGTATTGAAGAGTTTTCCCCTATTGTGTCCGGTAATGGCCTGTTGAAACTCACCTCCCAGAGATTTTTGGAAGGTATGCTGAAAGCCACACTATCGCCGATCTTCAGGTCATCAATGATTCCTTTGATTAGACCGGACTGTTCCACCGATGATGAATCGTATAACATGGCCAGAGGTTCCTGAGGACGTGTTCGGAGCAGATCCTGCCCGTCTTCCGTTTGGTAATTTACCCACATCAGAAGGATATTTCCCTCCACAAGTGATTCATCACCATTTCTGAAATATGTGACCTCGGCCATATTGTCACCACCCCCACAAGCGCTTAACACTACCACCATGGCAGCAACTATTAATTTTTTCATGATTGTTTTATGTAATATTTGTCTTTAAAGCTGTCTATCAGAGATTCAAACCGCGAAATTGTAGGCTCCAGTGCTTCATGTGAAACACCGCCTGAGGCATTTTTGTGTCCTCCTCCTTCAAAATGATCGTTGGCAAAAAGGTTAACTGCGTAATTGCCAACGGAGCGGAAAGATAACCTTACTTCCTCTTCTCTTTCAATAATGACCGTCGCCATCACTATATCTTTTATCGAAAGCGCGTAATTGACCAGCCCTTCCGTATCCCCTGTTTTCAATCCAAAACGCTCAAAATCCTTGGCGCTGATCACGAAATAGGCTATTTTCAGATCCTGACGTACAACCAGCTTTTCCAGAAGGGCGTAGCCAAGAAATCTTAGTCTATTCACCGAATTTGTATCATATATCTCCCGGTTGACAAAGTTGGCAGCAGCTCCCATGTCTATAAGGTCAGCAACTATTCGATGTACTTTGGCAGTAGTTGAGGGATGCTTAAATCCTCCCGTATCAGTAAGAATACCCGCATAAATACAATTTGCAATCTCTGTGGTGATCTCTTCTCTACCTTCCATTTTCAGAATAAAATCAAAAATTAATTCTGCTGTCGCGGAAGCTTTGGTATCCAGCATTTCGAAATCTGCAAAATCCTCCGGATCAAGATGATGATCAATGACCGCTTTTTTGGCGCTGGTGTTTCGCACATGCTCACCTAGCTCTTTGAGACGATCGAGCATGCTAAAATCAAGACAAAATATGATATCGCATTCGGCAACCCATTGATGACACTTTTCTTTGCATTGATCATAGATTACCACGTTGTCATTACCAGGCATCCATTTGAGGAAATCTGGATAGTCCGTGGGAGTGACCACGGTAACATCATGGCCCCTGCCACGCAAAAAATGGAACATAGCCAGGGAAGATCCCAGGGCATCTGCATCGGGATTTGGGTGGGTGGTAACAATAATTCTCCTGGATTCCTTTAAAAAAGGGAGGATTGCATCTATGGAATTCACACGGACCTGTTCTTAAGAATCTGCAAAAGTCATAAGAATTCTAGTATTTACAAAATCGGCAATTCTCATGGAAGGATATTTGAAAGTGTTACTTTTGCAGCCGTAAAATTACAAATCAATTACAACAGAGATGGCAGGAACCAAAACATTTACTATGATAAAACCTGATGCATTCGGGGCAGGGAATTCCGGAGCAATTATCAGGATGATAGAGGAAGCAGGCTTTGAAATAAGAGCGATGAAACTTACCCGCATGTCGGAGAAACTGGCAGGTTCCTTTTATGCTGTGCACAAAGAGAGGCCATTTTACCAGGACCTTGTCAAGTACATGTCCTCAGGACCAATCATTGCAATGATCCTCGAAAAATCTAATGCGGTGGAAGATTTCCGTACACTTATTGGAGCAACAGATCCGGCGAAAGCAGCGGAAGGAACAGTAAGAAAATTATTTGCTACTTCTATAGAGGCGAATGCAATCCATGGATCGGATTCGGATGAGAATGCCGATATCGAAGGTAATTTTTTCTTTTCCCAACTGGAAAGGTTCAATTAATCCGGCGATCCCGGTTCAATCCAGAAATTGTTGTAGCCTTCTCCAAGATGAAGGATGATCCTTCGCAACTGCAGAAGTTCAAGAATTGCCAGGAAATTAAAGATGACCAGGATCTTTTCAGGCTTCTCAGCGACCAACTCCTGAAAAGAGACCCTTTGTTCCGGGGAACCGTACATCTTTCTGATTAGAAAATCTTTCTGGTTTTCAATGGAATAGGGATATTGGACCACGTGATGAACAGGCTTATTTTTTTCCTGTTCGTATCTGTCCATGACCCGCGTGAATACTTTCATCATTTTAAACAGATCCAGGTCCTGAAGTTCGGCTTCCACATTTACCTCCTGGCTGAGTTTTCGGATTTCCGTTAAAAGATTCCCGCGCTTTTCTCGATTTAGCCTGTTTTCTTCAAGACTCGCCAACTCCTGAATAACTGATTTGTATTTTTTATATTCCAGCAGGTGACGTACCAGTTCTTCTCGTGGATCAATTTCATTTCCTTCGTCATCAAGAACCGGTCTTGGCAGCAGCATTTTCGATTTGATTTTCATCAAAGTAGCCGCCACAAGGATAAATTCACTGGCGACTTCCACATTTAGCTGTTCCATCTGATGTAGGTACTGAAGAAAATCGTCTGTGATCTTTGCTATTGGGATATCATAGATATCGAGTTCATCTCTTTCGATAAAAAACAAAAGCAGGTCGAACGGACCGACAAATTGAGGAAGATTTATAGTATAGGTGGTAGCGCCCATCTTGTGGTTTAAAAATTTTAAATAGATTTTTTAATCTAAAACATCATCGTTTTTGTAAGAAATGTGCTTCACAAAGATAACCCAGAATGCAAGTTTTAAAGAGGATTTTGCATGTTTTTTTTCCACATATTTCTATTAATTTCTTTGAAAAATCTATTTTGCGAAAAAATCAAAAATAGATTGTGGAAAATGGAAAATTATATCTGATCCCAACGCCACTTGGCGAAAATGCAGCGCATACTTTGCCAAAATATGTCATTGAAATTTTGCACCGCCTGGACTTTTTTATTGCAGAACGAGCAAAGACCGCCCGGCATTT
>JABDLW010000837.1 GCA_013001805.1 Saprospiraceae bacterium
ACCATCCTCCATCCTGATGATGTTTTGGTATATAGCTATGCCAGGGAAAGCCCTGATAATCCCAGACCATATCCCCGTGTCTCAGGCATGGAGGGTGGATTAAGGTCGGAAACAGGCTATCATATTATAAAAGTCTGGGATGTGACTACTGCATATAATACATACAATACCTCTAACACTCCTGCAATTATTTTGCGATATGGAGAGGTACTATTGAACTATGCTGAAGCTATGGCCGAGTTAGGCACTATTACTCAAGATGATCTGGATATCAGTATCAATCTGCTTCGTGATAGGGTAGCCATGCCGCATTTGGATATGGCAACGGTTCAGATGGATCCACGCTATGCTAACGATGGTGTTTCTGCTTTGATTTCTGAAATTCGACGTGAACGCCGCGTTGAATTGTTCATGGAAGGCTTCAGATACGACGATTTACGTCGCTGGAAGCAAGGAAAAAAACTGGAGACACCTGATTATGGTATTCGATTTGACGATGCCGCGGTTGCTCGTTACGAAAAAGCTAACGTAAAAGTCAGCATGGTAGATGGTGTACCTTACATCGATGTTTATCAGGGTACGGACTGGGCTAATCCCGTGTTTGACGAAAGCAAACATTACTTGTGGCCGATTCCATTAAGTGCCATCGCACAAAATCCAAACATCCAGCAGAATCCCGGCTGGTAAAGATTTTAAAATCCTAGTAATCCGCTAGGAAACCAAGCAGTGGAGTACAAGCCGTGATCTTTAATGATCACGGCTTTTTTTGTCTATTTTGCTCTTTTTGTCGAGAATTAATGCAGTCTCATTTCTCGCTTTTATTCCGGAATATCACAGATATATTTTATCCCTTTTATGCCGATTAATTTGAAAGAATATTTTTGGTGCCTGAGGCTCTGCATTCATTAAAGGGGAATATGAAATTATTCTGCTCTTAGGTTTGGAGTACCGCCAAATACCCCACTCATGACCTGACCGTTCCCGAAAAGTGGGGGCTCGATTGACCTTTCCTCCCTCACTCTCATTCAAGAGTAAATAGAAAAACCCCTTTATCTATTGAGTGTGAATCATTTTTTTGGGAATTTAGAATTTACTCCCGGGAAAATATCTGGATTAGGTGACGATCTAATTTGATGCTTTTTTAGCAGAATCGTATAGATGTTTCTGAAGAATATCAATCCGGCCAAACCAATATATAGCATATATGGTAGTTGTGCACATTAATTAATAATTACTTGAAATTAGAAATAAATCCGCCGAAATTAACGGAGAATAATAATTGATTCTTTTAGAAACTTAAATTAGGACATCCGGAATATTCACAATAAAAACCATTTTCTCGAAAAGAATAAAGCGTTTTATAACACGGTAAACACGAATCTTTTCGTAAAAATCCGACTCCCATCGATCTACTTATAACATATATTATACAGAGCAAAGATTGCGGATCCTTTAAATATTTAGGCTGGACCATGTAGCGAACTTTCCCCAGGAGGTGTGCGCATGCACAAGCCCCAAATGCAAGGTCCTGTGTGCCAGCATCTGTCTAATCGCACACATTGGTACTAAAATCTGATTTTGTTGTACTGTCCTGAATATCAATTGATTATGTGATTTTTTGTTGAACTTTTTTTACAATTAAGAGATAGTAATCTGATTGTCACTAGATTGGAAAAATTGTTTGCGTGACCAAATTTTTTCTGGTTTAAAAATTAGGACACAAGAGATTTATTGCCGAATTTGATCAGGAATACGTCAAGTTGGGAATACTAGAAAGGTGTGAGAAAGCACTTTTTGCTAACCTATAATGGGAATGTCATCTTATTAACATAATTAAACAAACTACTGCTATGAAAGCTAAACCTATTCCTAGGTCCGGAGCGATCCGGGCCTTTACGTTCTTGGCATGCTGCCTGCTGATGATCACAGCCAGCATAGCCGGGAATGGTGACTTAGATGAATTGACTGTATCCGGCAGGGTGCAGTCTGAAGATGGGGAACCCTTAATCGGTGTCACCATACTTGAAGAAGGTACCTCTAATGGTACGGTGACTGACTTTGATGGGACCTATAGCATGACCGTCGCAGATGACGATGCGGTACTCATCTTCTCTTATACCGGTTATAAATCAACATCAGTACAGGTGTCCGGTCGAAACGTAATTGACCTGACATTAGAGGTTGAGGTTTCCTCTTTGGATGAAGTAGTCGTTATTGGCTATGGTACTCAAAAAAAGGCTAACCTAACCGGCGCTGTTGCCGCGATCTCTAGCGAAGAGCTAGAGCAAAGACCCATAGCTAGTGTCGGTATGGGCCTTCAAGGACTGATTCCTAACTTGAATGTATCCATCAGAAATGGGGATCCCACTCGTGCAGCGGATTTCAATATTCGAGGATTTGAGTCCATCAACGGAGGAAGTCCATTGATTTTAGTAGATGGCGTCCCGATGGATCTGGAGCGGATCAATCCCAGCGACATCGCGAGTGTAAATGTATTGAAGGATGCTTCTGCCGCAGCTGTGTATGGAGCCCGTGCAGCATTTGGTGTTATTCTGATCGAAACGAAACAGGGCAAAGCAGGAAAAATCAATGTGAGTCTATCTACTGAGCTATCTTTAGCCCGTCCTATTTTTAACATGGACGTGGTGACAGATCCGGTTGAATTCATTGAAGCCAGGGATCGGGCAAGCATTCGATCAAACGGTAATCCTTCATATTCAGAAGAGTTTTCTAATGCCATTCGGGCTCATGCCAATGGCACTGGCCCGGAATGGGCGGTTGTCGATGGAGTCCTACAATTTTATGGCTTCAATGACTATCAGAACAGCTTGATGACAGACTTTGCTCCACAGCAGAAGCACGACTTGAGCATCTCCGGTGCAACTGATAGAGCATCCTACTATGTTTCGTTTGGGATGCTAAATAAAGATGGCTACCTGGATCATGAAAATAATGAAAACTTTAAGAGGTACAACGGCTTGATGAAGGCCGAATTTAAAGTAAATGATTGGTTGAGTCTAGATGAAAAACTGGTATTCAACTCACAGCAAAGTGACAAGCCCCACTTTTATAATTGGGATGTCAATGTCAATACAGTGGCGCGGGTAAGTCCAATTTTACCCATCACATTCCCTGACTTAGATCATTACCTTACTCCCGGTGATCGTGCCCAGTTTGAGCCATTTATCGGTAAACATTTTGCCAGTCTGAACTTCTTCCCATACCTCGAGCAAGGAGGTAGGGAAACCTTCAACATCAATGATATCTGGCTGACCCAAGGAATGACCTTAACCCCACTCAGAGGACTTAAAGTTCGCGGTGATTTTTCGTATAACACTTATCATCGGGATTACCAGGATGTCGCTAGCAAGGTCGAAGTAATAGAAAGTAGTGATATTAAAAACGGTGTACAGATTGGTAATGGATTTAGTGGCAACGATTGGATCGACACGCGTAGCAACTACAATCAGTACTATGTTTTTAATGCCTATGCGCAGTATACCATAGACCAAATTCAGGATCACAACATCTCGGCCATGATTGGATTCAATCAAGAGTGGGGCCGCAACCAGTTTATCCGAGCTCAGGCTAATACGTTGATTACTCCTTTAGTACCTGATCTCAATGCGACTACCGGCACTCAGCAAACCTTTGGAAGCAAATCACACGTTTCATTGCGGGGTATGTTTTATCGACTTTCCTATAATTTTAAAGACCGTTACTTGTTTGAAGCCAATGGCCGTTATGACGGTACTTCCAGGTTTCCAAAAGATGATCGTTT
>JABDLW010000860.1 GCA_013001805.1 Saprospiraceae bacterium
AGTTTGAACAGGCTATCAGCTTGAAGTATGGGTTGAGTTTGAGTTTGAGTTTGACTTTGAGGTTGAAGTTGAACTTGAGATTGAGGTTGAGATTGAGATTGAGTTTGAAGTTGAGATTGAGGTTGAGATTGAGGTTGAAATCTCATAAATAGCACATCCTCATGCAGACTCGGAACCTTTTGGAACGTCAGAAGGGAAAAAGCGGGAATGCTGACCCACCAATAAAAAAGCCAGCTAAAAAAACCTCGTTTAATAGCTGGCCGTATATTTTTTCGAAAGAATAAACAAATGAATTACTTGCTAATTTTTCGATATTGGTTTGTTTCAATTCCACTTGTTGTGCTACTGCGTAATCGGCATGTGAGCACCTTTGAATTTAACGAAAAATTCTTTCGAAAAAACTAGTTGTTTTATGGCAAAAGAAGAAATCCTCTTTTGCCAGTCTCTGTGCTGGTGGACTCATATTTACAAGTTTTATCTACAATGTTGTAGATCGAATTCTGGGCTTCATTGCTAATTGGGGTATTGCTGTCAAGTTAATTAAAAAAGATAAAACATGCAAGGGGTACATCATCATATATCATATTTTTTTTATCTCAACACGATACACCCCCGGTCGAAGCTTTATTTCAACAGCCACCCACGGTATTTCTTGTCGCAAAAATGGAGCAAAAAGCCGCAGCAATTCTCTACGGTCAGCTAAGGCGAGTTTTTGTGGAAAAAAAACCGGAATTCACTCTTCAGTAAAAAATACTTACAAATGTTGAGACTCATTTTATCCATTGGCATCATCAATTGTTTTCTGATACATATGGTACCGGGACAGAGTTGGGAAGTGGATCAGGGACTAATGGAATTTACCTACCAGGATATTCCCGGACCTCCTCCAGCCGGCCCACTCATCTCCAAATGGCAAGTGGGAGTGGGAAATTCTTATTCCTACCCCGATTTTTTTTCCATCGGTAAATACAAATTTGTACTGGACTACATCATCAAAGAGCCCGCACTGGTGATTAATGATACCAGCCTGTTCGTGGGTGTTGGTATCGATTTTCCCAAAGGTAAAGTGCATGTAAATCATTCGAATACATTTGGTGCCCAAAGAGCCGCTATGCAAATTGGACCTTTTAGTGGTAGTGGTCGCGGTTATTTGACGGTAAACAAACCGACTGCTGACAATAACAGTAACATCGCCCTTTTCCGTGACAATGGTGCTTCTTCCGTTGCCATCAATAAACACAGCGCCACTTACCAGTTGAAAGTCTATGGCGATATTGACGCCAATAACTTGTTCATGGTATCGGATGCCCGGTTTAAGACAAATATTTCAGAAATTTCCGGAGCATTAACCGATCTGAGAAAAATTAAACCCCGTTATTATACATTTAAAAGCGAAGTTCAATCCGGTCGTAACCTACCTTCCGGGCCACAATTTGGCTTGCTGGCTCAGGAACTCCGCGAAGTCTATCCCCATCTGGTGAAAGAAAGCAGAGACCCTGAGACAGTCGGGGACGAATCCCCAGCCTACTACTCGGTAAATTATCTGGGACTCATTCCCGTCCTTATTGCCGCAAACCAGGAGTTAGATCATAAGTACCATCAACTGCAGCAGCAGAACCAAATGCTGGAAGAACGATTGATGCAGCTGGAATTGGCGTGGGAAAAGTCCGGTGACCAGAGTCCATAGAGCCTATAAGCTGACTGGCATGATGCACCACCAAATATTTATTTTTTACTTGATGAAATAATCACCATCTATTACCGTTCTTAACATGTCTTTTCTGACGAAACATCACGATTCACATTCAAATTTTCAGCCCATTGGTTGGGCAACATATCCTGTAACCGGATATGATGGCATGGAGTCTGTCTTCCTGAAAATCGATTTTACTGGCTTGACATACTTCATTACGGACGCTCATTACGCACTCACGACTAAACCATTAGGTATCGTAACAAGTAGCGTTAATGAAGTACAAATACTTTTCCAGCATCGTATTGTTGATCATATTAGTTCCGATCATGCAAGGGCAGAATAATAGCACGATCATCGTCAATGCCCAGCATGTGGACGCAGCATCACATGCATCTGCCCTCTCCTCTGTATTTAATCAATTTCAGGCGATCTCATTAAATGCCAAGCAGATCTATGCTCAAGTCAACAGCGCCGAATTTGATAATGAAATGATCTGGTCTTTGGGAGATCAGGAATTCCGCATTTTTCTTTATGCACATGATATCCGGCATCCTGACTATCAGCTTCAGGTTCTTACGGATAATGGCGTCACCTCTATTGATCCCGGACCCTCATATACCTATCGGGGACATAATATCGACAATCCTGCACACCAGGTCAGAATGACCATCACTCCCAATTCGATTGCCGGATTTATGTCCAACGAACAAGGTGAGCAATGGTATCTCCAAGCAGCCGGTGATTTTTCAAAATCTGCAGGCTTTAGCGTCTTATACCGGGCCAAAGATGTAAAATCAGATCCCAATCGTACTTGTGCGTCCAGTCATCTTCACGATCAAAGCACTTCGCCACCGGGCAATGGAGCCGGTCATGCCAGATCATCTGCCTGCAAATTGGCACAGGTAGCCATTGCCGCGGACTATTCTATGTATACAAAATATGGCAGTGTGTCGGCACTGCAAACTCATTTGCTGTCCGTCAAGAATATGATGGAAGCCAACTACAGCACTTTCAATGTGGATTTTAGCGTCGTAACCACCTTTGTGAACACCTCATCCAGTCAGAGTCCCTGGACTACCAGTACCAGTTCCGGGTTATTGCTTAACTCATTTAGCTGTTGGGCTGGTGATGGATCCAGCAGTCAACTCGGGTGCAGTGGTGAAAATGGATTTGGAGTGAGCCACGATGTCGGAGAACTTTGGTCAAATCGTGACTTTGATGGCCCCAGTGTAAATACGGTGGGACTAGCCTGGATAAATTCTGTTTGTTATGCCATGTATAAATATAGTGTGGTACAACATTACACCACCAACCTGGAAAGTCTGCGCGTACTGATAGCCCATGAATGCGGTCATAATTTTGGTTCCGGTCATACGACTTCGGGTTACATTATGGCTCCATCGGTCAATCCGAGCGCGACGCAATTTTCTTCAACCGCACAAAGCGCCATCAACAGTGCCCTTACTAATTTTTCGTGCCTGGGATCATGTGGCGGATCCGGATGCGCTTCCAGCATGACCGTCACGTCAGCCAGTGCAACCGGATTAAAACAGGCATCCAATAGCATCACCACCAGCGGCACCATCAACTTAAATGGGACCGCCACCTATGATGCACCGAATGTGTCACTCAACGCATCTTTCAGCGTTAACCCGGGTTCGATACTGGAAATCAAAAGTCAGGGATGTAATTGAGCCATTTGATGAAGACGCTAAAGAAAAAATATCGACCTCCTCATAATAATAAAAACATATACCCGTTTTTATTCATGTCAACTCTGACATCTTACGACTCACCACAAAGCTTTTCACAATTCCGGACCACTCATTTGATTTCTATTGCCGTTTGGCATAAAAATTGGTGCCTTGGATTTTGTGAGCAGATAGTGAATAAGCCCCCTCAGCCTCATTCCAATTTCTACTATCTCGCAACAGACTATGGGGACCCGCCTAAATTGATCAATGACTTCATGAGATACGATTATCGGCTGGCACTCTTTGTTGGAGCTCTATTTTGTGGTGAACTCTCTGCACAAAATGTCACGATTGTGGAGGCAAGCCGCCTTTCACCGCCCCGTGATGCCAAGCTGGACAAGATATTCTCCCGATATGAAAGCCTGCAGTTGAACGTCCAGGCCATTTATCAGCAGGTCTCTTCTCATACGTTCACCAATCAGATGATTTGGCAACTGGGCACAGAGCCCATCCGTATCCAACTGTATACTCACGACATCAGACATCCTGATTATACATTGCAGGTCCTGACCGAAGATGGCGTCGAAACCATTGATCCGGGACCTTCCTACACTTTTAAAGGATGGAACGAAGAAGATCCGTCCCAGCCGGTAAGATTGAGCATTACTCCCGACTACATCAAAGGATTTATCACCGATAAAGATGGAACCGAATGGTACATTCAGCCGGCATCAGATTTTGGAGCCGGTCCTGGCACGGGAGCTTTGCTATACCGGGCTTCCGATGTAATCGATTCGGAGAATCGAACCTGTGCTGCCAATCACACCCATGCGGTAGGCTCGCAATCCCACGATGCGGCAAATAACTCCCATAGCCGTTCCATGGTATGTAAGGAAGCAGAAGTGGCCATCGCGGCCGACTATTCTATGTATCTGGATTTTGGGCAGAATGCCACCAGCCTGGCACAGCATCTACTGGACGTGAAAAATCTGATGGAGCCCAACTACGCTCAATTTGACGTTGAGTTTAAAGTGGTTACGACATATATTGTAACAAATCCGGGAGGAGATCCGTGGACAGCAAGTGTCAGCTCGGACGACTTGCTCAATTCATTCAGCTGTTGGGCCGGCACCGGTACCGACAATTATTTTTTATTTTGCACCGGACAAAATGGATTCGGAGTGGCTCACGATATGGGCGAGCTCTGGACGAAACGCAACCTGGATAATAACGGTGTTATTGGATTAGCGTGGATCGGCACTGTTTGCACCGGACTTTATAAATATAGTATCGATGAGCATGCATCTTTCTTAAGTCTGCAAGGACTCAGAGTGCTCATTGCGCATGAATGTGGCCATAATTTTGGTGCCAACCATGACGGATCAAATTCCGGTTACATCATGGCGCCCTCGGTCGATGTCTCGGCTACTCAATTTTCCTCAGGTTCGGTAACCGCCATCAACGGAGATTTGCCCGGATATGGCTGTCTGGGATCTTGCACTCCGGAATGTTCCGATCCTGCGGTAGATTTTGAGATAACCTCGATTCAGCCGGGACCTTGTCAGGCAAATCCCGGCTCGGCGTATGATCTTTCGGTGACAGTCACGCATGGAGGTGGCAATGGATCCGGATTTAATGTAACGGTTGCTGGCGTGGATTATTTGCAATCATTTGCGAACAGTCCGCAGACAGTGGTGATTGCGGGTCTGGCAGCGGATGGAGCTGCGAATATCCCGGTATCAGTAGCCTCAGTAAGTAATGGCGACCTCGGATGTATGGCTAGTGGCTCTTACGATGCACCCGGTCCCTGCGGAGATGAAATTGTAGAAAATTTTAATTCGTGTACGTTGCCCGCGGGATGGAGCAACAGCACGACCAATCCGTATATTTTTAATGACGGCGATCCGGAAGTGGCCTATTTATGGAAGTTTGCCAATGCCAACCGGCCCATTGTAAACTTTGCCGAAGCAAACAATAGTGGCCTGACCATTGACGGCAGCTGCATGGCCTATTTTGATGACGACATAACCGATATACCAGAATATACGGGTATAAACACCCTAACCAGTGCCGTTTACAACCTGGCTTTTTACGAAAACCTGGTCATGCAATTTGATTACAACTTTCATAATATGGAAGACGGTAAACCGGCAAATAACAGCTACTTCTCGGTGCAAGTAAAAAATGCCCAGGGCAATTGGGTTTCGGTATTATATGATGATAATGACGCCTGCCCCTGGACGAATGTGTGGCAAAGTAGCTGCACTACCCAATTTTCGCTCAATATAGATGCATACAAACACAGTGATTTTCAGGTACGGTTTATCTATTCTGATGGCATCACCGGTGACTGGACCGGCATGATCGCACTGGACAATTTTAGCATCATGGGTGACCTGGTTGGCTCGGGATCGTGTGATCCGGTGGTGACCGTAACACCCCCTGACGCAGAGGGATTCCGGCAAGCTTCTGCGATGATTACGACAACGGGAAGCATCAATTTGAATGCCGTATCACTCTATACGGCACCAAATGTGGTGATCAATGCAGGTTTTACGGTGCCAAGTGGCACTAATTTTGAGGTACGAACTACCGGTTGCAGTCCGTCATCTGCCAATCACTAAGTGAAGAGGCATATTGCATCGACAAAGACATGAGAAACGAATAAAATAATGTATATTGACATAAGATTATCATGACAGGAAAGCAGTCAGGCCGGTTCAGCAAGCGAAAATCCCCCTAAAGGGTGATAAATTTTATCCTCATATGTGTTAACTTTACAGAGCGAGAGGATATTAACAAGAAAATGATCGAGTCGACCGATTTCGCTAAGATCAGGTAAGAGAACAACAAAATGTGAATAACATTAGAAAAATAAATCCTAAAACTAAATTTTATAAAATGCAAAAAGAATCGAATATGAAAAAGATAATTTTTACAATTGCTATGAGCTTCTGCATGGTAGCTGCATTTGCTCA
>JABDLW010000489.1 GCA_013001805.1 Saprospiraceae bacterium
GGTGTAAGTTCGAGCCAGGGTAGGACTGTCACTTGCCAAAGTTTTGAGATCTATTTGGAGTAGCTGATTAAAATATTCCAATGCCTGTGGGTAGCGGGCACTTTGCGCGTGAATTATTGCCATACCGTTTAGTATAGATCCACGCCTCTTGTGGTCAGGCCCAAACACTTTTACAATGACTGAATCACTTTTCTCATAGATCCGCATCGCCTGATCATAATTTCCGGTTATTCGGTGCAGAATGGCAATGTTACTCCAGACAGCAGCCACTTTTTCGCTTTCGTCACCAAATAAGTTCTGCCGGATTTCCAGTGCCGACTCGTAAGCAGCCATCGCAGAATCCACCACACCCTGAGACCGCCAGGCATCGCCCAGCCGGTAATAGGTAAGTCCCGTTGCATCATCTTTTAGATTTAGATTGCGCCTGATGGCGAGGCTCTCCTGCAATTTACCCACTGCCTCTGTGTATCGGCCCAACTCGATGGCCACTTTTCCCTGCAAATCCAGCACTTTAGCGAGGTTAATATCTATCTCGGGGAACTTTGTTCGCGCTTCGATCAA
Organism: Saprospiraceae bacterium; assembly: GCA_013001805.1. Taxonomy (GTDB): domain Bacteria; phylum Bacteroidota; class Bacteroidia; order Chitinophagales; family Saprospiraceae; genus JABDMH01. The sequence goes on from JABDLW010000489.1 coordinate 562, forward strand.
TAATTGGTTTAGTGCGGAATCAGCCTGTTCGAAATGCAGTGCCTCGATACGCGAATCATTGAGCAGTATCCGTGCATTGAATGAGTTTATCGACAGACCTTTTTGCTGGAAGTTCTCTATCGCCTTTTCCAAATAATAGATCGCACTGTCCCATTGGCTACTATCTCTCCATTGCTGTGCTTTTACAAATACATCGTCTCGAACTTCTTGAGATAACAAGGTTATGTTTCCTAAAAGAAGCAAAATCATTATGATGGCAAATCTTCGTGTCACCTACGGTATTGTTGAATATTTACGATGTTCCAAATTGTGTTCCGGGCCAAGTTATGAAGAATTTGTGAGACCGGATTTTCACCTATTTCCTAGATTCAAAGTGTACTTAAACGACAGAATAATTCGGAATCAAACAGAGCTATCTTGCTTCAGAAATGAAATATCAAATCGGTGATTTTAGAACCATTCATCGATAAATGCGAAGTGCTTAACGTCCCCAGCCATTCTCTAATTTTTACAAAATACATTAAGAAAGTAGTCGGTCACTTCTTGGTTCCCCTTTAATGCATCTTGCGGTCGTGGGTGCTCTTGGTTGAATACATCCAATTCATCTGCCGAAAGAAGTTTTATCGAGGATTCGTCAATGGTACTGGTATGAATATCGTACATCTCTCCACTGATCGACAGGTCAAGGTGTTTTTCCATAAAATTGTACATCGCTGCCCGTTTACGAATCCCATAATCATGCCGCTCCAAAGGAAAATGGACATGGCTTAGATTAGCCTTGCTACCATATGTATCATACACCCTTTGTAAATATGGCACTTCAATAACCAGGTTATTACTTGTCCAATCACCCCCATCCGACAGGATTAACATGGGGCGAGGGGCGGCAAGTGCAGCAATCTCCACATTATTTGTCTGGTGATTTACACTTTTGTGAATTGCCATGCCACTTTCACATATGCATCCTCCAAAAAAATGTGCAGACACCATCACAGCAGGCACACTGACTTTGATCCGGTCATCGAGTGCAGTCAAAATAAAAGTTTGAGTACCTCCTCCCGAAGCACCGGTTATGGCGATTCGATCCGGGTCAATATCCTCACGACTCAACATATAGTCCAGAACCCGTTTGCTATTCCAAGTCTGCAAGACAAGGGATATTGGCATTCTATGATCTATCTGATCCGCGTCAGCATATCCCACCATATCGTAGGCAAAGACCACCGCGCCCATTTTTGCGAGAAACGCACAACGAATTTGCATATCGTCTCTGATCCGGCCGGGAGGATCATTCCAGTGCCCGTGGGGACACAGAATACCAGCCATCTTGCCTGGATTTTCTGAAGGTCGATAAAGGTTTCCGGTAACGTAGAATCCTGGGAAGCTCTCAATCGCAATATTTTCGACTATGTAGCCATCCATCTTTTTTGTGCTGTGCACGATGGGATTTAGATTTTCCGAATAGTCGGGCATATTCTGCCAATCAAGCCCCTTTTTCATACCGGCTCTGATCTTTTCAGCCCGGGCTTCCCACTGCTCTTTGTTGGTCCAACTATTAGCAAATTGCATCATCATTTGTTCACCCTCCAGCTCGGTCCAGTGTGCACCAACACAAAGGTTGTTGTTCTGGCTCAGTGCCCCGCTGGACATACATAGCAGCAAAATCAATGAAAGAGATAGATTAGTCTTCATATTTTTTCTTTTGAATTAGGCTTTTATTTATCTGATTAAGCGTATTCTTGATAGTGCCCTAAGATACAAATTGACACCGACCAACAAGTTATCTTTACTCAAACTGTTGTACAACTAATACGATCGAAATTCCTCTTTTTCTCATCTTAAATCTGAAAGAATCTACGAATTTGAGAATAGTTATCTCCGCTCTTGCCACTCCAAATCTCCTACTGGGATCAACTAATGCCAGTTGCCGTTTCCGACATTCGAATGAAAAAGAACATTCGTCCATTAGGTTGTGTCTGAGACA
>JABDLW010000902.1 GCA_013001805.1 Saprospiraceae bacterium
TTTAACACCTTCGCCCACTTAATTCCAGTATCCAATGACCAGGTCGCATTGGGATCAAAGCGCAGGGGCATCTGACCATCAAATTCCCTACCGATCGCCAATAAATCTTCAATTTCTTTTTCGGGAGGAAAAGCTCCTCCTTTCAGCTTAATCGACTTATATCCAAAGGCTTTACACATGGCAATTGCCTGGTTGATGATGCCTTCTTGTGAGGTCGCTTCAGCTTGTCTCCACACATCCCAACCCTCTGCAGCCGGATCAAGATCATAGCCAAATGCTCCTCCGGCTCCCTTGTATTTATAAAACAAGTATGCAGCAAACGGTACCTCTTCACGCATTTTACCACCGATTAAGTCGACCACTGGTTTGTTCAGTTCCTTACCAATAATATCTAAACATGCCACTTCAATAGCACTAAATATATGTACGACAATTCGTTGGTCCCAGGGAGCCTTTCCTCTTTCATCCGCCTGAGCTTCCTGATAGTTATCTGAGATGGCTCGAAAAATCTGATTGGTTTGAAAAATATCCTGACCAACCAGATAAGGTTTTAAATTGTTTATGGCTAGCTCGGTCTCTTCATTACCAGGGATTTCACTAATACCCGTGATTCCTCCCTCGGTCACCACCTCCAGGATAATGCGCAAAGCATAGGGAGCATGTACTCCTGCGCAATTAAGCAAAGGTGGATCCGGTATTGCGACCGGAGTTACAACGATATCCTTGATTTGGTGTGATGCAAGATTCATATTTTCTTTCAGAGTTTTTTATTGGTTATTTATAATTCTAATATCGTTTCCTGGTGTCTTAATAATTCCGGCTATATCTTCACCATCTGAATTCTCTTTTTTATTGTCTGTACACTTTTGCGTGACTTAGAAAATCAGATAGATTTCATTTCGGGTTTCTCAGGTCTTTATCTCATTTTAAAATCACACTTCGGATACAAAAAATATAACTATACCAGAGGTAGTATTCTAGCGAAAATCATGACTGCCAGTAAACCAGCGATTCCCATGATGGATAATAAGAAAGAAAAAAAACGTATGCTTTCTTTTTCTGTCATCCCAGCCATCTTGGTCACGATCCAAAATCCACTATCGTTCATCCAGGGAAACAGTTTCGAACCACAACCAATAGCCAAAGCCAGATACACCGGATGAAAATCCAGAGCATCGCCGCTGGCTAAGCCCCCTAATATACCAATTGCGGTGATCATGGCAACAGTTGCAGAACCCTGAGCGGTACGAACAACCGCCGTTGCGATAAAAGCCAGAGGTAAAACTGCGAGTTGATAATTCGCCGCCATTTCCTTTACTGCATTACCAATGCCTGACTGCTGGAGCAGAGCCCCCAAAGCTCCTCCGGAAGCAGTAATTAAAATAATTACACCCGCACTGGATAAAGCCGCCTGAACGTATTTCTGTAAATCAGATTTGTCAACTGTGTAACGGTATAACAAATACAAAGAAATCATGGCTGAAAAAGTCAAAGCTAAATTACTATCACCCAGGATACTCGCAATCTTAAGGACACCAGTTCCTGAGCTACTAGTGCCAATAGTTGCTTTTAGAATCGTATTACCTGCAATCAATATTACCGGCAATAAAATTGGTGTCAGCGAAAATAACAAAGAAGGTAATTCGCTATTTGATTTGGTCGTGGTAGCTTCCAGTTCGTCCAGAGGTGCCTCGGCAGTATCGCGCAACGGCAATGACCAGCGCTTTGATGCATAAAGGGCATAGGCATATCCAGCTAGTATCGTGATTGTACCGATCACAATACCCATAATCATCATGATACCTAAATCCACCCCTAATTCCTGCGCAACGAAGAGTGGCCCCGGCGTAGGAGGAACTAAGGAATGCGCCATGACACCTCCAGCAATGACACACATCAGATAAAGTGAAAACTTCTTTGGATTTCTTATGCCAAAGGATTTGACCAACGGAATCATTAAATAGAAAACCGTATCAAAAAAAACAGGAATAGCCAGGATGAAGCTACCTGATAAAAAAGCGGCCGGCGCATTCTTTTTGCCGAACAATTGCAATGCTCCCCGGACGATGCGTTCGGCACCTCCACTCTTCAAAAGTGAGGCCCCGATAATCGACGCCATCGCTATTAAAATCCCTACTTTGGCGCAAGTATTTCCAAAAGCAGTGACAACGCGCTGGCTTAAAAGTTGATTTGAGTAGGTCGTTGCCTGTTCATCGGTCATCCCCTGCGAAACTGCATAATCAAATAAAATTTCCGGAGTAGTAACCGCACCCACCGCGATTGCCGCCAATGTGAGTGATATGAAGGCATGCAATTTGAGCACAACGATGCAAAACAAGACTACCGCAAGTCCAAGCAAAAGTATAAGTACCGGACTCATGCTTTGAAATTTTTCCCTGCCAATTTCGACAGATATCGAACCGGTAAAACGGCAATTAAAAAAGTATTATAAGGCACCTTCTCCTTCATTTACCTCGGCTGGTTTAATCGTAGTTAAGAAAGCTATTAGATCTCTTATTTCTCGCTTTGACAAAATCGGTCCCATGGGTGGCATGCTCGATGCTGCATTTATTCGTTCCTTAATTTCGCTGAATTGCACCTCTACGCTTTCTCCACTGCTGTCCTTGATAATTAACCCTCTGGCATCTTCCGACTCAAGAATGCCGCTTATTACTTTATCATCATTTAATATGACAGTAACCACACCATATCCAGCCGCCAAATGAGCACTCGGATCAACCAGTGATTCCAGAATAAATGCACGATCCAATCTTCCTCCAATTCCATCGAGAGGTGGACCAGCTACTCCTCCATATCCTCTAATAGCATGGCATTTCAAACACTGTGCAGCTGAATTTCGAACCAGCACATTCTGACCTTTTCGGGGATCACCTCCTTCCAGACACTCCAGATAGTCAGCAATGACCCCTTTCGCAGCATGTAAGGACCGGAATTCCTCAATTTTCTGTTTAATGCCAGTGTTAGTGCTGCTTGCTGCCACTTCGAGCAGGTCCAGTTGTAATGATCCCTCAATTTGTCCCGCGATAAGTTGGTCCAATAATAAGACTATTTGCTCATCAACTATTCCCTGCTCCAGACGTCCCAGGGCACCTATGGCAGATTGCTTTTCTTCGCTGGTCCCTTGAATTAAAATAGCATTCAATTCAGGTTTCACTAACTCCGGATCAATCTCGATTTTTCCAATTAGTTCCAAAGCTGCCATCTTTACCGCGGGAGAACCACCACTTAAAACTTCTTTAACTGATGCTGCTGCTGCCTCTCGGTCCAGACTGGCCAACGTGCGTAATGCCTCGGCACGAACCACATCGCTAGGATCACTTTGCATAGCCGAGACCACTGACCCCACCACATCTTCTATTTCAAGTTTTGCTATGGCCTTCAGACTTTCCATACGTATCTCCACTTGCTTGTCTTGCAAAAAACGGGACAATGCAGGACCCGCCAGTGCTCGCACCGGTTTCGGATCACGCTCAATTACTCCCCGGTAGCGGCCATCTACCCGGTCCACCACAGATGGTTTGATCCAGGTGCTTACCGTGCGCAGACCTTCTACTCGCATCTCTTTATCTCTTCGTGCTTCGCCGATAAAATCCAGAACGGTTTGTAGTGCCGCCGGTGAACCAACCCGTAGATTAGCATTGATTGCCCTGCGCACGATCACTTCTCTGGTGATCCCTTTTTGCTTTAGTATTTCCCCTAATTGAGGTAGCAGTGATTCTACCGAAAGATCATCATTGATTGCCCGTGCTGCTTCGGCTACAATGTATTCATCTTCATCCAGCAAAAACCTCTGCAATTCATCACTGCGCAACAGTCTCAATGTTACCACCGCTCCAATCCGGAC
>JABDLW010000009.1 GCA_013001805.1 Saprospiraceae bacterium
TTACTACACCAACAAGGACATCTTAAGCTTCCTCAAAATTCCCAAAGAAGAGGCGGAAAAATTATTGAGCCCACTGACTTCCGGTCGAAAAGCAACGCAAATAGAGAGTCTGAAAAAGGGAATTAGCCGCTGGCGCGTGGATACTTATCTGAGCGAATCATTGCGCCCCAGATTGGTTCGCCCGGTAGGGCATTACGACCCAAAGTTATTGCTCAAAGTATTCAGGCAAAATCATGTGAATGCCTTAATCGTTCAAATTCTTGGTTTACTCACTTTAATAGGCCTGGGATTGTTGATCGATAATCCTTATTTCCGTATCCCTGCAGGAACAAGCATTTTTATACTGGCGGCAGTTGTGGCAGCGGTAAGTGGTGCGACGCTCTATTGGTTTGGCAGATGGACGCTCCTGGTCCTGGTCCTTTTTCTATTGACCATCAATTTCCTGAGCACATTCCCCATGTTTAACCATCAAAACAAAGCATATGGCTTAGATTACAACGGGGAGCGGCCCATCTATGATTACAACACTATAAACCAACAACTACATCCTGATACCCTGGCAAAAGACAAGGCCACTACTATACAAAGACTTAACAACTGGCGACTTAGATTTCCGTCAGACGAGCCTCCGAAAATGGTTGTCTATTGTGTAAGCGGCGGAGGAATGAAAGCAATGGTATGGGTAATGAAAGTCATACAGGAATGCGATTATATTACGGATGAGGCCCTTCTTCCAAAATCCGTTTTAATAACCGGAGCATCTGGTGGAATGATTGGAGCATCGTATTTAAGAGAACTCTATTTGCAAAGAGAATTTGGAGATCAGCGTCAACCTATTGATGAGGTGCATATCGATAAACTAAGTAAGGATCTTCTGAATTCGATGGCTTTCACCATAGTGTCCAATGATTTGTTTCTACCCTGGCTCAAATTTGAATACGAGGGCTATACTTATCAAAAAGATCGAGCATATGTTTTCGAAAAGCAACTTATAGAAAACACCGATGGATTATTGGAAAAACCGCTCTCCGCTTATAGGGTTCCGGAACAACAAGGTATCACCCCAATGGTACTGTTGACGCCTTACATTGTTAACGATGGGCGGCAACTTATGATCTCACCTCATGGTGTATCCTATATGACAACTGCACCCATTGGGCATTCAAACCCGGGCACCGTGGAAATGGACGCCGTAGATTTTGGAAGATTTTTTAAAAAGCAGGGAGCCGAAGATCTCCGATTTGCCTCAGCCTTAAGAATGAGTGCCACCTATCCTTACATCCTTCCGAATGTTAATATGCCTACTATTCCGAGTATTGAAGTGATGGATGCCGGACTGAGAGATAATTACGGAATTGGATCGGCCACCCGGTTTATTCAGGTCTTCCAGGATTGGATAGTTGAAAACACTTCTGGAGTTATTATGATTCAAGTGACCAGCCTGAATAAAATCGATGCCATCGATCAAAACGATACTAAAAGCCTCTATACTTCGATCGTCAATCCTCTGGGTGTTGCCGGTCAAATCCTGAGTTTGCAGGATTACGAACTGGATAAAAGTATCGGCTTTGTATATGATCTCCTGGGGCCCGAAAACTTCGAAGTAGTCCGTTTTGTGTATAAGCCCAATAAAAATAACCCCCGGGCATCGGTAACTTTTCATTTGACCAATAGTGAAAAAGAAGACATCCTTAGCGCCATGAACAATAAAGAAAATCAGGCGGCTCTCCTGCAATTAAAATCTGCGCTTCAAAATTAGCATGAGCTACATGGGCCAGGATCCTCTACCGGAAATAAATCTGAATATTTTTTACATTCGTGCCTCGAAAAAGACAAGATTTTGAAAACAAAAACAGGGTGTTCTCTTGTTCCACTCGTGTAAATAAACAAATCGATTATCACATGGAGTTAAACTACAAAAATCTCTGGCTTGAAAAATCAATTTCCTATTCTGAATACAGGAAAATAATGGCTCAGCAAGTCGAAGCTGGTGCCACTTCCGGCCCTATCCAAAATGAAAAGCTTTCCAAATTCACCCATTTGAATGAAAGCAGAATGTCTCGATTAGACCGAAAACTCAAACTTTTACCAGCAGTTGAGGAGCGATTAAAAATGGTGCGTCAACCTCAAAACTGGCTCGTAATTACAGAGACCTGGTGTGGAGACGCGGCGCAGATATTAGGTGTACTCAACAAAATGGCAGAAACTAATGATGCTATCCAGATGAAGTTAATTTTCCGGGATGAGAATATCGTCCTAATGGAAAATCACTTAACCAAAGGAGCCCGCGCCATTCCAAAACTGATCTGTCTGAATGAAGATATGTCGGAGATCCTGGGCGAATGGGGCCCGCGGCCTCGCAAAGCGCAGGAAACAAGAGAGAAGAGCATGGCTACGGTCCCCAAAAAGAGTTCCGCCGAAGAACAAAAAGCAATTAAGGAAGAAATTCAGATTACTTTGCAGAAATGGTATAACTCCGATAAGGGAGAAAGCACCCAGCTCGAAATGCTGGTGGAAATTGAAAAATGGCAAATGTAGATGAAGGTCATTCAGCTCAAACATGAAGATCGATTTCAATCAAAGCCGAACCACGAGCTCATAGTCATCGCTGAAAATATAATCAGTCTTGAAAATGTTGGTAGCATTTTCAGGATCTGTGAAGCCATGGGCGTTAAGAAACTTTTCTTCGCAGGAACATGGCCTGACCTTAATAACAGGAAAGTCAAAAAAACAGCACGAAGTACCCAAGAGCTTGTTACTCACGAAACGATTGGATCCAGCTCTGAGATCATTCCTGAACTGCGGAAAGAAGGCTATATCATATATGCTCTGGAAATCACAAACGGCAGCTTAGACATCAGGACGGTTGGATTTTTAGGATCACAAAAATATGTGT
>JABDLW010000029.1 GCA_013001805.1 Saprospiraceae bacterium
CTTCTGACGTATTATCAATGTATTCCGGATTTTTCGGAATCCTGTTCAGATCGATATAATACCCCTTTCCATCAAGGAAGTCTTTCAGCATAATGGCCACTCTCTCTTTCTTGAGGTTTGTTTCGGGAAAGGACAATGCCGCCCTGCCCGGATCGTATGAATCCTGCTGGAGATAATAGAGATGATTATACACTACGGTGTACGGTGACTCATTTATTTGAGAAGAATCTATCTGGGCAGAGGATGCCAAGGTGAGGAGTACTACCAATAAGGTCAAGCCGGATCGAATCTTATACATGCTGCGAAGTACGAAAGTTTTGCTGGAAACGCCTATAGGTTAGTGAAAAAGATATTCTTCGCAACTCCATTTCCTGCTTTTTCAGTGATTCATATTCAATGAATCGATGCGCTATTCAATTTGAAAGAAGCGCACAAATAGTTGTTTTACTTATAAATAATAAGTAGACGCTCTAATCAATATAATCTTTTGTATGGATCTTGTAATTCTGGGCGAGTTTCGTTTAGATTGAAGTTGAAACATCCATGATTTTTGTTATGGATACGCCTGATAAAACTTTACCGATAGACTTCGCTGCACTGACCCATATTATTCATTTGAAATTTCCACCAGATTGACCTTTATACATACTGAGTAGAGCAGACTCTTTAACCCTATAATCTTGGAACACATTTTGCGGGAATAACTCAAGAGAGCACTTTGCCTCCAAAATTTCTTTTAGTTTCGTAATCATTAAATTTTTGTGCAAGCCGACTCAACCCATTTTGCCGGTGTCAATATAAAATCTATTTCAAGTGAAGAAAAAATCTATAGCCATAATTTGTGGAGGGGGACCTGCTCCCGGAATAAATACGGTGATCAGTACGATCGCCAAGGTATTTCTGAAGGACAACTATCGTGTATTGGGTGTTCATCACGGATACAAGGGACTGTTTTCCGACAAACCCGAAATCAAAGAATTGGACTTCTTTTATGCGGACCGGATTTTCCCGAGGGGTGGATCTACCCTGGTTATGAGCCGGTTCAAACCAAAAGATTCGGATTTTCGTGAAGATTTTTTCAAAAGAGAAAATGTAAAACTGCTTGTGACTATTGGTGGAGATGATACGGCTTCTACAGCCATTCGTCTGACAAAGTACTTAAAGGGGAGCGGTCTGGACGTTGCCAATATTCACGTGCCAAAAACGATCGATAACGATATTCCGCTACCAAAGCGTAATCCTACTTTTGGTTTTAATTCAGCCAAGGACGAAGGGGTAAAAATTTGTACGACCCTTTATGAAGATGCACGGACGACCTATACCTGGTTTTTGATGTCCAGTATGGGAAGATCTGCGGGACACTTAGGTTTTGAAATTGCATCGGCTTGTCACTTACCGATGATGATCATCCCTGAAATGTTCAACAAGACCGAATGTACCATCGAAAAAATAATCGCCTTGATCATTTCGTCAATTGTCAAGAGAAAACTCGACGGCATTGACTATGGTGTGGCCCTCATCGGTGAGGGTGTCTTTCACCTCTTGTCCGATGAAGATGTCACCAATTCAGGTATCAAATTTACCTATGATGCTCATGGTCACCCAGAATTAGGCAACGTGAGTAAGTCTAATATCTTTAATATCCTGCTGCAAGAGAAACTAAAAAATCTCAAAATCAATGTGAAAAGTCGCCCGGTAGATGTGGGCTATGAGTTGCGTTGTTGCAGTCCGGTAGGTTTTGATTTGACGCTATGTACGTTACTCGGTATTGGTGTGAAGGATTTATATGATAAAGGGTTGACAGGTTGTATTGTCAGTGCAGATGCAGAAGGAAATATCTGGCCGCTCTTCTTGTCAGATTTCATGAATGCGGAAGGAAAAATACCGCCGCGAATGGTGGACATCGAATCACAAATCGCCAAGCTGTACTTTCAGAATCTGTCCTATATCGGCAAAAGCGACTATAAGAAAGCCAAGGCCTACCTGCCGGAGCCGGAACAATATGATTTTCACAAGATTCTTAACTGGTAGTCAGGGTGTTGGGTTTTGATTAGCTCCTGAGTTGCTCTGGATTTTGTGCCAATCTTCACAACTTCCTTCGTGATTTTGATGCACTTAAGACTTGTACTTTGGGTTTATGCCTCTGGGGAAAAAGAATTTGATTTTCAAGACGCAACAATGGTACTGCCGATAAGAGCTCAATTATCAATTTACTTCTAACATACAGTGAAAAGGCGTTATCGAAGTGTCGCTTCCATCTTGTGATATAGTTGTTCGATACGATCAAGGCGCTGTCTCAGCAGTTTATTTTCTTTGCTCAGGTGATCAACATTTTCCTGCTGATTTTGCAATACTGCATTCTGCTCCAGAATTGCCTCTTGTTGCTCTCGCAACCCCTCAATCAGCAAGGGTACAAAACGGGTATAATTCACTGAGAGCAGACCATGTTCGTCTTTTTGCACGAGTTCGGGAAAGGTATCCTGAACTTCTTGGGCTATCAGGCCTAACTGGCGCTGTCCGGAACGTCCAGGGTCCTTCCAATTGTAGGTATAGCCATGAATTTGGAGCAGCCTTGGTAAAATCTCAGAGAGCTTTGAGATCTCAGTCTTCAGCCGAAAATCGCTGTTTTCGCTTAAGGTGCCAGCGATATTAACGTCTCCATTTCTTTTTAACCGAAATAAGGAATCGGATCCATACTGTAAGATGAAACTGGTGTCTGCCTGAATCCTGGCAATCATCTTCCAGCTCTGGTCGCCATTCTGCCCGGAGATCGGTTCTCTGTCCATTCGGATACTCATTAAACCTTCTGTGTCCCGAAGCAATAATTCTGGTCCATTTGTTCCTTCCACATGAAGGAGCGCCTTGGGTGTTGTGGTGCCGATACCGACGTAGACCGAGTCCTGACCTGTGCCGCCAATGACCGCACAGTTATGACAGGCCACTTTTGCATTAAACCCAATGGCAATTGCACGGTCGAGTGAGTCATTAGAGACTGTGTTATCTAAATCCGCTTCGGTGCCGATAAATGTATTGTAGGACCCTGAAATCAATGTTTGCCCGGTGCGATAACCCAGGAACACGTTCTGTGTTCCTGTTTCATTGTTCTCGCCTGACGCATAGCCAAAAAAACAATTCCCCCAGCCGGATCTATTTTGATAGCCGGAAACATATCCCAGAAAAGAATTATGGTTACCTACCGTATTATGTAAACCAGCCTCAGATCCTATAAACGTATTATTCCCCCCTGTTGTAGTTGACCTGCCCACATTATAGCCCACAAAACTATTATCTCCTCCAGTTGTGTTAACTTGACCTGTGTTTTTTCCAAAAAAAGAATTTTTCCTGCCAGTCGTATTTCGTTGACCGGCTGCTTCACCAAAAAAAGAATTGTATTCACCAGTTGTATTGTCTGCACCGGAACTTGATCCAAAGAAGCTATTTCCAGCCCCTGTTGTATTAGATTGACCTGATTCAAATCCGATAAACGTGTTCAATCGACTTTCCGTAAGATCAGATTGTACTCCGCTTCTAAATCCTATAAATAAGGACGTACTATCTTCAGGGTGATGGATATCCACATTCCCCCTTATTTTTACATGTCCTTCGACATCAAGATGAGGAATCTGGGCAGAGAGCGAAAAACCACCTATAAACATCAATAGCACAATCCATACGCTCATAGAGAGCAACTGATATTCGAAAGCCTTTCGTACCAGGCCAGCTGTATTTCGCACCCCCATTTTAATAATTAGGTTTTTGCGATGGGTGATGGCTGTGTGATTGCTGATATAAAGTTTTTTGGCGATCTCATCAGAGGTAAACTCTCGGGAGATCAGATCCAGGACTTCAAGTTCTCTCTTGGTGATGTCTATTAAATTTTTCATAATTACTATGTATTTTATTTTTGTGGTGATCTATCCATTTATCCAGTTGTTGCACCAAGTCATCCAGGATATAATTGAGCACTAAATTGGTCTCTGAATTTGTATTCCCCTCGTCTGCATGCTCATTATTTGCAATCGTACTCATCAGCTTTTATCTGTCATCCTAACAATGAGGTGATGCCTTCTACCATTAACATACCACCTTGATAATTGCACCAGTAACTTAGCTTGATCCAGCGCCGTTTTCAGAAATAGTGTATGAATAATGCACGTTTCAAAGATGAGTCGGAGCAACCTTGAAAACACTCACCCAGGTGGGTGATTTTTTAAGAGATTAGGATCGCAGGATCTTTTTGACCGCACTGACGCGGTCACCTACCTGCAGTTTAGTATAGATGCTCTTGACATGGGTTTTTACGGTATTCACCGAAATAAACTGTTTTTCTGCGATCTGACGGTTGTTAAG
>JABDLW010000058.1 GCA_013001805.1 Saprospiraceae bacterium
GGATAACCACTGCGACGTAGGGGTGTATGGTTTTCAAAGTCCTCCACCAATATGGCACTGATATTCTCCCCATCTTTGTTGAGAAATTCCTCGCTCAAGCGAGTCTTTATGTTTCCCGGACTTACAGCCACGACACGAATTCCGGAGGGCCCCAGGAGTGCCGCCAATTCATAAGTTAAACTCAGGATTCCACCTTTGGCAGCAATGTACGCGGCTCCAGTACCCCCCGGCAAATTGGCCATGATACTACTGATATTTACAATGACCCCACTCTTCTGGTTTTCCATGCATGGGGCCACCCACTTTGCCAGAAAAGCCGGAGTAGTCAAACAAACCCGGATCGTTTTCTCCCAATTTTCAATTGACATGGTGCGCAGCGTTTCGACTACTCTCCAGGCCGCATTATTGATCAGCACATCAATTCTTCCCCATCTTTCAAGGGTCCGATCTACCACTTTTTGGGCAAAATCAAGATCGATCAAGTCTCCGGCTATGATCAGGATATGATCCGGCAGCACCCCGGCAAAGGCCTGCGTCAATTCTTCGCTATCATCAGATACTACACAAGTAAAATATTGTTTTTCCAATAGCTTTAAAGCGATTGATTTACCTATACCTCGTGAGGCACCTGTCACTATGGCTACTCGGTTATTCATAAATACTTTGCATTTTACTGTTTTCAGTGACCGGCAAAATAGCACCCAAAGGGTCATGTTCGCGTACGGAAGGTACACTCCTAAGTATAAATACAATACCATCCCTATCTGCCCGGACTGGGGTACTCTTTTTACCCAGATCATCCTGAATATAGCCGATAATCTCATCGGCCACGACCCGCTGCCCAAAAGCAACTTGAGGGATATAAAATCCATCACAGGGGGCAGGTAGAAGCCTCTGTAAATGTCCACTCCCGGAGCGGTGATCCTCGAGATGATATTTCGATTCCCGGCTGCAATAAGCCCCTGGAATCATTTTTAAAAACCGCAATACATTGAGACAGCCATCTACTGCCATTGCGGTATAGGACTCGTTGTAAATTCCCTGACCACCAATCTCAGTATAGATCGCAGGAATATTGGCATCTCTGGCCACTGACAATGTACGGCCTGGTAATGTTGGGTCAGTACCCCATACAATCGGTAGCAAAAATGCCTTAGCCAACTCACGCTGTGCCTCTCGAATTTTTTGATTGGAATGTAAGACATAACCGGAAAAAGGAAAAATATTATGGTTCAGGCCACCATTATGCATATCAATGTAAAAATCTGCACTCCAAATTAAATCACTTACCGCATAGGCGATTTGCTCACTCAGGCTTCCATTCATATCCCCGGGACATATTCTCGCCAGGTCTTTGCCATCCGGACCTGTTCGGGTACCTAGCTCAAATGCAGGTTTATTGACTACAGGTACCAATGTCAATGTACCTCTAAGTTGATTCTGTAAAACCTCAACAATCTTATAGACCCTCCTTACTGCTTCCATGGGTTCATACTCATCACCATGAACTCCCGCGGTGATAAGCAGGTGAGGCCCATCCTCCATCCCCTTCACAATCAACTTTTCTATCATTTTAAAACTCTTACTGACAGTTAATGTACCAAGATAGTTCAGTTCAATTTTTAAATAATTAATAATATTTTATTCACCGGAATAAATCCAATCCAGGTTTACCCGGGCAATGTGCGTTTCAGCGAGGCCGTTATTTTCTGTTCTATTACCACCACAATAGCCTAATAAAACATGATCTCCGGTAAAATCAATGGCTGTGTAGCAATACCATCCATCCGGATTATCCTCTATATTTTTTACATATTTCCAGGTTTGTCCCTCGTCCTCGCTAATCGCAATCGAAAAGGGTGTCCTTTTCCCTTTGATGGCCTCGATCTTACCGTTATTGTTATTCCAGGCCATTAGCAGGTCCCCGGAAGACGGAATACGTTTGATGGATGCTGGTGACAAAGGTGAGGGAATATTACTGGCACTTGCTGCTGTCCAGGAGATGCCATCATCGCTTGAAAAGGCAGTGTATTGTACGCCGGCATTGGTGCGGATAAACATCATAATCCGGTTGTCCTCCAGCACAATCATCCCCGGTTCCTGCAGCACAACGTTATCTGGATTTGCGACGATCTTTCCGGAGTACCATGAGTTACCGTTATCATCGGAGTAATAGGTTTGCAGAATTCCACCATCACTCCACGGTGTATCAGGTGATTCATGCAGCGAAACCGGCAGAATAATCCGGCCATTAGCAAGTTGTATTACCCGATCATTATTTAATACAAAATAACCTACTGTTTCTGGAATACAATCGACGGGGTCACTCCAGGTCTTCGCCTCATCCTTCGATATACGCATGACCGGACGACAATCTTTGTGAGAATTCTTTCGTGCATAAAAAAGGGCTATTTCCCCACTTTGCAATCGCAATAAACTTACACTCATCGTGTTTAAGCCCCCCTCATTGGCAACGGTCTTACGCTCCTCACCCCAGGTTTTCCCCCAATCATGTGAGATTCGCTGGGCCAGATAAGCGGATGCATAATCTCCATCTCCACTCGTAAAATGTGAATAAATAAATAAAATGCGCCCGTCCCTTAATTCTATAAAATCACCTTCACTATTTCTTGGATTTTTCTTGGATGGTTTGATTTTAAAAATCATCGCATTATGTGAATGCTTCGTGTCCATGTTCTGAGATAATACGCTGTTTATAAATAAAGCAATTATCAGCGTCGTGATTAGATAATTTTTCATTTCTTGGTTCAGTTTTCGTGGTTCAATGCTCTCCTTCGTAATAATCTCCTCCACACGTTGCTGCATTGGGATCATAGATGTCCAGAGTACGAAACATTTCCCTGGCGATTTGCTGGTGTCCTTTTCCATTGGGATGCAAAGGGTCATTCAACCATTCACGATGGATTTCCTTTATTGATCTCTCCTGCATGTTTTTTTGCCAATGGGCGTAATTATCCACCAATATTACTTGTTCCTCTTCAGCTATACTTTTTATGGCCGGGATATATTCCGGTAAATTTTTTCGTTCTGGTGCCTTTTCAACAATAATCGGATTTGGTGTGTGCAGTATCGGGATGGCACCTAAATCGCGAAATTTTGTGATCAGTGATTGAAGATTAATTTTGAAGTCAGTGGGAGAGATCCGGTCCTTTGCCGCGTCATTTGTCCCCATCATCAATGAAATTACGGAAGGATTAAATTGAGCCACTCTCCAATCAAAATCTTCCAGAATATGTTGGGTAGTGTGCCCACTCATTCCGGTATTAATGACAATATCCCAACTACGGCCGAGCTCCCATTGTAATCTTTCATGAAAAATTTCTGAATAAGACCGGTAGCCATGGGTGTGTTTTGCCCCCATAGTTATGCTATCACCAGTAAAAAGCCATCGATACCGATCCTTACTAGCTAGTAATTCTTTAATTTTTTCATGGTCCGATGCATGAGCTAAGGATTGGAGTGACCAGGGTAAAGACAGCAAAGCCGGCACTCCCAAAATAAAACCCCTTCTCGACTTTCGAATCATTTATTCCTCCCTTTTAATTAATTCTCTTGCCATCAATGGCTATAAAGTTG
>JABDLW010000497.1 GCA_013001805.1 Saprospiraceae bacterium
GTTGACTTGTACAGTTTTATAGAGAAAGCCGGAGATGGATCTCAGTTAAAACTGTGGATGGATCTTGGTGGAGGTTTCGTTGACTCTGAGAATTTTCCGGATGCTTATGAAGGATTGAGAGCCATGCTCCAGGGTTTTGAAAAGGAATTAAATATTGAGAATATCAAAGTTGAGTTGAAGCATGAAGAAAATCGTTTAAAAGAATTAGAGCGCGATCTGGTCAAGCTGGACAAATTACGCGAGCGATATTTGAAGGAAATTGAGAGTTGGAAAGAAAAAATTACTAAAAATGAAGAACTGATCCAAGTCAACGACCAGGACCAAATCGATATAAAAGTAACCATCGAAAAACAAAAGGAAACCGTAAAGGAAGTAGAGATCAAGTTAGCAAAAGCCGAATCATAAATTCTTTTCCACAAAGCCATCATAACTTTTCTTTGCCGTAGTGGGATCTTTTTTTAAGTGGAAGCCAAGCTAAATATTTGATAGTCAGGCTAGTTTCGACAAAGCTTCTCGTTCTCCCAAAAGGTCCCTCACCAATTTTTGTCGAATTATCATTGGGAAAGCCAAAATTCTTTTTTTATCCACATGATATCAACATATCCCCCGTTGTTCACCAACAGAGGTTCGGGTAGAGAGTTGAGACTAGATCACCCGGCCATCATATTATATTGTAATTTTGTATCATGTTAAAAGTGGTTCATAAGTATGGCGGAAGGTGAAAAATCGTATGGTGGTGGTAACGTTCAGTCATTTAAGGCAATAAAGGGCGATGCAGACTATGGAAATCTCCAATTTGGAAGGATTCAACCACAGGCCATACCTCTGGAGGAAGCAGTTTTGGGGGCAATTTTGATCGATAAAAATGCCCTGCCCACCGTCCTTGATATTCTGCAGCCTCAAAGCTTCTATGTCGAAGGTCACCAGCATATTTATGAGGCGATGCTGCGTTTATTTGAAAAGACACACCCGATCGACATATTAACAGTTCACGAGGAATTAAAAACTGCTGGTCAGTTAGCACAGGTCGGAGGACCCAACTATTTGGTTGGTCTTTCAAACCGGGTGGCTTCGGCGGCTAATATTGAGTATCATGCCAGAATTATTGCACAGAAGCACATACAGCGGGAATTGATTCAGGCCAGCACTACCATCATCAAAGATTCGTTTGACGATACTAAAGATGTTTTTGAACTGCTGGACGATGCCGAAAGAAATCTCTTTGAAATCACCCAGCAAAATTTAAACCGGGGTTTTGAAGCTATTGGTTCTCTGGCGATTAAGGCTCAAAAGCAATTAGAAGAACTTTCGCAAAAATCCGAGGGATTGACCGGGGTACCTTCTGGTTTTACTGAACTTGACCGGATTACCTCAGGTTGGCAATCTTCTGATTTAATTATTGTAGCTGCCAGGCCTGGGATGGGTAAAACAGCATACACCCTTTCTTTGGCAAAGAATGCAGCTATGGACTATGGTCGCCCTGTGGCTTTATTCTCTCTGGAAATGTCAAGTATCCAACTTGTCCAAAGGTTGATTTCAATGGAGGCTGAGATTTCCAGTAGAAAACTTCGCAATGGACAGTTGGAGCCTCATGAGTGGCAGCAATTGCACACGGCCGTTGAGAAGCTTTCAACTGTACCAATATATATTGATGATACTCCGGCTATTAATAGTTTTGAGCTTCGGGCAAAGTGCCGACGCTTAAAAATGCAGCACGATATACAGTTGGTAATTATAGATTACCTGCAACTTATGTCCGGGTCTGTGGATAATAAAAAGTCTGGCACCCGGGAACAAGAGATTAGCTCGATCTCCAGAGCCATGAAAGGTATGGCTAAAGAACTGGGAATTCCGGTAATCGCCCTATCTCAGCTAAGCCGTGCTGTTGAAACCAGGGGAGGAGAAAAGAGACCCATGCTATCTGACCTGAGGGAGTCAGGGGCTATTGAGCAAGATGCTGATATAGTCTCTTTTATTTACCGTCCGGAATACTACGATATAACTGAAAGTGAAGGGGTTTCGCTGAAGGGTGTGGCTGAAATAATCATTGCAAAACATCGAAATGGAGCCTTGGAAACGATTAAACTCAAGTTCATAGATCAATTTGCGAAGTTTGCCAACCTGGACGAATTTGATTTCAGTAGCCTAAAAGGTGATGATTTTGGTGGGGCTGGTGATCAGATTATTACCCGGCCATCGCGGATGAATCAAGATGATGATATTCCATTCTAAATGACCAAATCCAGAAAGCGTAAAGATAGAAATCCCTTTCATCAGAAGGTAAAGCCCCCATCTCCAGACCTGGATTACCCGGTTCGATTAAATAAGTACGTTGCCAAAACAGGTATATGTTCACGTCGGAAGGCAGTGGACCTGATCAAGGCCGGTCAAGTCAGTATTAATGACCGTACGGAAATCCAACCTTATGCCATGGTCGAAAAGGATGATCAGGTTAAACTGGATGGTAAAGTGATCGTTCCTGAGACGACTCACATTTATTTGCTCCTAAATAAACCCACCGGACTGATCAGCACAACTGCTGACGAGCTTTCACGAAAAACAATCTTAGACATCATTGATTTTGAAGGAAAAGAAAGGTTATTTCCGGTGGGCAGATTAGACAGAAATACGTCTGGTCTTATTCTTTTGACCAACGACGGCGATCTCGCCAAGAAACTTTCTCATCCATCCCACAAAGTAAATAAGAGATACCAGGTCACTCTCGATAAACCGCTGTCAGATCATCATTTCGATGCAATCGGCAATGGACTGACCCTGGAGGATGGGTTGGCTCCAGTAAAGGAACTCGAAATTCTGGATCCCTCTAGGATGACTGTCTCGATCTCAATAGTCATGGGTCGCAACAGAATTGTTAGAAGGATCTTTGAGAGTCTGGGCTATGAAGTAAAGCGGCTGGATCGACACTATTATGCCGGGCTAACCAAAAAAGGTCTCCCGAGAGGGAAGTTCAGACCGCTTACATCCAGTGAAATCATCATGTTGAAACATTTTTCTTAAGCTATCTGTCGTGGAAAGCTTACCATTGGCTAGCGTATAGGCTGGGAATAGCAGAGTCCGAACGTAGTGCTGTTGCCGAGTTGTGTCGCCAAAGTTCCGAAATACCAGCTATTGCTAGCACTTAAACTAAATACTGAACCGGTTTGCTGCGATTCGCCCAGTTTAAAACCAATCTGTGTGGTGAGAAAACCGGCTTTAGAAATTTGTGTCATCAGCCATCCCTGGTTTTTAAATGTGGTCTTCAGCCGAAAGGCATAGTTAAAAACAGACTGGTCTGAATTGCTCATAAGTAAGCTCGGTGCAAGGGAAATTGTCTGAGATGCTGCAATATTCAGAGCAATCATCCCATTCCACTGCAATGTGTGGTCAATTGAAAGAGAGTTGAAACGGTCTTCAAAAGGTAAAAAGCGATCGACTGATGCGGCAAATATCATCTGGACAGGATTGTAGTAATCAGTAGCACCGGTGGCGTATTTAAATCCGATATTAAGTGATGGTGGTACCACTTTTTTTGGATCGACATTATCGAAAAGAGGATCATCCTCCCTGGATGCAAGCAGGTGACTCCTGTCAAAACTAATCTGCATAAATCGGATAGACATTCCAAGAGATAGTCCATCTTGACGTGACAGGCCCGTGGAAAATCGATAAGCATAGGCTAAATCTATCCCGTTACCCGCAAGCGGACCTACTTTATCAGAGAAAACATGTGCTCCTATTGCCATTTTCTGATTGCGAAATGGAACTCTGGCCGCCAGGCTGGATTGTGACGGACTGCTTTTAATTTTGTTCCATCGCCGTCCATGGGCGATACCAATGGAGAGAGAGCGTGCATCGGCAGTCATCGCTGGATTTACCGTAAAAAACATATCTTCCTGATTAGGCCAATTTGCATTTACCTGACCATAAACTGTTTGTAACAGCGCGGGAAAAACAAGAATAAAGACATATAAATTACGTTTTGTCATGCTTAATCTCTTACAATGGTTAAGTCACTGTCCAACCGGAAAACACGATCATCCAATAGGACCTGGAGTACATAGAAATAAACACCCTCAGGCAAATCTTCTCCATTTAGCGTCCCTGTCCAGTCATTCTGATAATTATTACTCTGATATAATTTATTTCCATCCTGATTAAAGACCTCCAGAGCCACCTCCTGAAAAATACCTAATCCTTCAAATGACAGTTCATCATTTCGGCCATCAGAGTTAGGTGTGATAATGTTTACTAGTTGAGGCATTATACTTTCGAGTGGAATCACATCAAAACTTATCGTATCAGTCCAGTCACAGTCATTTTCATCGATATAGTTGACCCATATTTTACCCGCTGACACCGGTCTTATAATCGGATCAATGCAA
>JABDLW010000068.1 GCA_013001805.1 Saprospiraceae bacterium
CGGGTATACTGACCAGTAGGCTCATCCTTTATCATTTGCGTTAATGCCTGTGCTCCAATGAGCTTAAGGGTTTCTTTTAGGATCTGAAGATCGATCCCTTCATATTTCAAAGCAAAGACCATATGACTTTGCAAATCGTTTCCCGGCTTGTGCCGAATAGTAAATACCTGCCAATTGTCCTGGATGTACTTCCTGTGTTTTTGACTAAACATGGACAAATAGGCAGGAAGCGGCAATAGTTTAGAGGTCTGGTCTTCAATCACCTGGAGTAGCAAAGCATAGCCAGCGAGAAAACCCCTCTCTGGCATTTTTCGACCTCGAAAAACACTGACTTCTTGTGAAAATTGCTTGTTCATTAATAGTTTTTATGAATTTCAATGATTTTGCATGAATTATAATTATTAAGTAGCTTCTATTATGAAATTTGATTTAAATAAGGGTATTTTGAGAAAAAATAATGATTAAAGATATGGATTTTAGTGAAACCATATGAAAAAGGATTATTATCTTACAATAATCATGAATTACGATTGCTAAAAGACCGCAAGTAGGACAAAAACACGAAACATCCACCATATACCTTGATTCCAGATGCTCTGATAGTCTAAACTACCGCACCTTAATAATTAGAATTAATACTACAAACCGAAGATTTGCGAACTAGAAATAGCTGCTATGCCACAGCATGCTAAATGGGAGAATTTTGAATGATCTCATTGTCGACTTACTATGTGATTGTGAGGTAAAAGTGACGGATCTCCCTCGTAGCGTTGTGGGCATAATCTAATGACTTACTGTGAGCTAGCTCAGCTTATAAACAAGTGCAAGTCCCGTCCGGACCGCTAATAATATAAGCCAATAAAAAAATCTCTCTGATGCTTTCTTTTTGTTTCCCCTAACCCTTTATCACGGCTTTAGGCTGCAACTTGGCTACCCTCAGAGCAATGCCTGCCTGATGCACTGTGTCTACTACCAGATTCACGTCCTTATAGGCTATGGGTGCTTCTTCGGCAATTCCCTTAAACGATCCCGCGGTGATGTGGATTCCTTTTTCCTTGAGCTTTTTTTGTAGGGCAGGAGCATTTACCTGGCGCTTGGCCGCACGTCGAGACATGCTTCTTCCAGCTCCATGACACGATGATCCGAAAGACAATTCCTCGCTTTTCCGGGTTCCCACCAAGACATAGGATTCCGTTCCCATGCTTCCGGGAATCAGCACGGGTTGACCAATGTGCCGAAACTCAAGCGGGAGCTCGGCAAAATCTTTTCCAAATGCCCGGGTGGCTCCTTTACGATGGACAATCAGTTGTTGTTGCTCTCCATTGATCTGGTAGGTTTCTAATTTGGCAATATTATGTGCAATGTCGTATAATAATCGCGGCGTACCCCCGCGGGATCCAAACACATTTTTCCAGGCTTTTCGGACTTCCCAGGAAATCACCTGACGGTTGCACCAGGCAAAGTTGGCTGCTGCACACATTGCTTTAAAATACTGTTGTCCTTCAGGTGAATTAAACGGTACACATGCCAATTCTCTATCGGGTGGAATATAGCCGTATTGGGGCATTGCCTGCATCATCAGACGAATGTAATCTGTGGCCACCTGATGCCCCAACCCTCGCGACCCGGTGTGAACCAATATGACAAGTTTACCCTTTTCCAAGCCGAATGCCCGTGCTGCTTCCGGGTGGAATATTTCTGACACCACGTCCACTTCAACGAAATGATTTCCGGCGCCTATCGTGCCCAACTGGTCGCGACCACGTTGTTTGGCATGATCTGAAACGTAAGCCGGATCGGCAGCATCAAGTTTTCCATGGCTTTCCATATGTTCTAAGTCTTCCGGAACACCCATTCCGTTTTCTATCGCCCATTCTGCTCCCCGGGTGAGTACCTCATCCATTTTTTTAGCCGACAATTTGAGCATACCCCCCTTTCCTACCCCAGAAGGGATCTGCTCATAAAGTTCCTGGGACAATTGCTCCATGAGTGGCTCTTCCTCCTCATAATTCAAATCCGACACCATGAGCCTGACTCCACAATTGATGTCATAACCGATGCCACCCGGAGATATCACTCCATGGGGATAAGCCGTAGCCGCCACTCCCCCGATTGGGAAACCATATCCTTCATGGGCGTCAGGCATGACCAGACTTGCCTCAACAATACCGGGAAGTGATGCGACATTTACCAGTTGATCTAGCGAGCGGTCACTAACCACCGCATCCAATAAAGGCTTTAGTGCCAGTACCCGGGCGGGTACCCGCATGTTTTTATTATACGTCTGGGGAATTTCCCAAAAGTAATCCTCCAGCTTCTGCAGAATAGAAATATCCATCACCTATTTTTATATATCCAGAATCAGCATGGTTTCCCAGTTTCCGGATTTGTTTTTCAAGATGTTTGCTTCATGGTAAGTTACGGCTTTTATGTCTTCGTCAAAACCATCGACCGGGCATCCGGAAATAGTGGCATTCACCATTTGATCAGTCAATCGACGCATCTCTATGTGACAAAATATCGATTTAGAGGTATAGGAATGTGTGAGTAAATCCGAAAGAAAATCAATCATTAGAGCGGTGATATCCGGAGATCGCACATCAATTTTTTTTAACACGGAAAAGGCTTTATGCTCCTGACAAAAATCCGGCTTTAGCAAATCACTAATAACACTGGCTCCGGCTAGAAATAGTTCTTCCAGACTATCTGCCTCCACTTGAATACGAATATCGGCAGTATGTGAAAAATGTCGAACCTGGCGCATGTGTATGGAAATATATTATCCCAAGTGTCCAAAACGTTTCGAATTAAAGGTAGTCTGATTCCAATAATTATTTGTTCATTTTTTGCGTGCCCAAAAAACGAACCAAAAAAGGGCACCTTTCCTAAAGTGCTTTGCTCTCGCACCATGCTACACTCTTAAATGCTGCTTCTCTACTCAGTAGTCGCAGGT
>JABDLW010000070.1 GCA_013001805.1 Saprospiraceae bacterium
ACGTTATAAATACCAGATTCCAAATCGCGGTCCGTTTCAAAGGACATTTCAATGTTTTGACGGTCTTTTAATTTTGTCATCTTGCGGTCTACCACATTGATAGTAACGGGATTTATTGAAGCTACCTCCACTTCATTAGTGGAAAGCATTCCTACTTCCTGACCATCAAATTGAGTTAATACCAGATAGATTTCTTCCTCATTTTGATATTCCTGTGGGACATCATTAATGTCAAATGATACATTGATTTTTTCTGCTTGTTTAGCCTTTGCTGTCAATTTATCATTTTTCTGTGCCGCAGTAACCGCAAAATTATTAGCAATAAAACCAGCGGGAGCAATGGTAAATAACCTTTTGATCAATGCATCGTTTTTATCAGACATTTCCTGGAGCTGACTGTTTAAGGCAATAGTCTCTTTCTTGGAAATTTGCAGGTCATTCGCGATTTTCTCGTTCGTCGTGCTCAATTCAAGGTTTGTCTCATTTAGAGCCATGATGTCACTTTCAAGTTCTTCTTTTAGTGCTTCAAGCTCTGCCAGGTGTTCGTTGATTCTCTGGTTTTCCTCTTCGCTCTTATTCAATTTTTGTTTGGCACTCCAGACTCTGGCTTTCAAATCCTCAACTTCAGATAATCGATCTTCGAGAGTCGATGACAAAGTCGTGTTTTCCATGATCTGAGACTGATAATTGCTGTCCAGCAAGTTCAGTTCGGACTCTAGTTGATCTTTTTGTTGATCCAGTTCATCGAGGTTCACCGTGAGATTTGACTTATCGGCCAGCAGGTTGTTGCTCTTCATGCCAAAGTATATGGCGGCAAAAAAAGCTATGGCAAATAGACCACCCATGATCCAGGCAAGTTTTTTAGATGCAGCAGCATCTGAGGAATCCTGATTCCTTTCATTTTGATAATTCATAATTTTGATATTTTAAGTTATACAATAAGGCTTTATTCCTGAAATAGTACTCAAGAAGTGTATCTGTATAGCTTATAAGGATAGGTTTAAATTATTGAACTTCATTCTGCCTTAAACGATGCCTCAATCAAAAAAGTTCGAACTTTTAGAAAAATATTTTTTACCGATCTTAGTGCTCGAAAACATCGCTTTACAAAAGATTGGGTAGGTCAGTGATAGCTCGCATGCAGCCTGGTGACCGGCACAAATATTCTAGCTTTGTTTAAACCAGATCGGTTACCCGGTAAAACCATCAATGGACTAATCTGTTTAAGGTTTAAAACCAATTGTTGGTCTTTCTCCGAGGTGCGCACCTGTGCAGTCGTGCTGGAAAGAAGTTTGGTCATCCGATTTAACAACCAATTAAATAATTGATAATGAGTGAGTTGAGAATTTTTTGATGCCGATAGGCGTCATGGGAAGCACCAAAAAATCCACTTTAATTTTATCAAATGTTTTTCATACCTTTGCGGCCTGAAATACAAGGGTTCAATTCAATCAGTAACTTAAAATATCTTTATCATGAGTCTAACTAAAAAGTTCCTTAAATCTAAGCCAGTTTGCAAAGTGACTTTCAAGCTGCAAACAGAAGAGGCAAAAGATGCCAAATCTGCTCTATTACTAGGTGATTTCAACAATTGGAATCCTAAGAAAGCCAAAATGACGAAGTTAAAAAACGGTGCTTTTACCACTACACTGGACTTGCCGACCGGTCAGTCTTATGCTTTTAGATACAAACTCGATGGAGGTGTATGGGTCAACGACGATTCAGCTGACACGTATGTTCCTTCGGGAGTCGGTTTGGAAGAGAATTCTGTAGTAGAGGTATAGTCCATCGTGAAATAGCAGAATGACATTTCATCTGCGAAGCTACCAAGAGAAATGAGAAAAGGCTGGCTAATCGCTAGCCTATTTTTTTTACTGTCATCATTACTTTACAATCTTCAGTGCCACTAAAGCCAAAGGAGGCAAGTGGATTTCCAGTGAGTTTTCTCTGCCGTGATACTCCTTTTTCGAAGTTTTAAATGTTTTTCCCGCGGTAAATCCACTGCCACTATATTTTTTATCATCGGTATTTAGAATGATCTTCCATTTTCCAGGTTCCGGTATTCCAATAAGATAATTTTCCCGTGTTTCCGGAGTAAAATTACAAATGACCAATATCTGATCTTCAGCTTTTTTGCCTTTGCGTAGAAAAACAATAACCGACTGAACATCGTCGGCAAAATCAATCCATTCAAATCCAGCGGGATCATATTGCTGCTCGTAAATTGCTTTTTCTGATGTAAATAATCCATTTAAATCCCGGACCAGATTCTGAATATTTTGATGGAAAGGATATTGCAGTAAATACCACGATAATTCCTCTTCGTAGTTCCATTCTTTGGTTTGAGCTAGTTCATTACCCATAAATAATAATTTATTACCTGGGTGGAAAAACATGTAGCCATAAAGCAATCGCAGGTTGGCAAATTTTTGCCATTCGTCTCCCGGCATTTTATAGAGCATCGGTGCTTTACCATGGACTATTTCATCATGAGAAAATGGTAGCACATAATTTTCCGAATAGGCATAGTACATATTAAATGTAAGCTTGCCCTGCTCATACCTTCTAAAAAATGGATCGGTTTTAAAATACTCCAGCGTATCATTCATCCAACCCATCATCCATTTCATGCCAAATCCCAGTCCTCCTAAATAGATGGGATGGGTAACCATTGGAAAAGCAGTTGATTCTTCAGCAATGGTTTGCGTATCCGGATAATTAGTATAGACTGCCAGATTAAAATCTTTAATAAAATCAATAGCCTCCAAATAATAATTGCCTCCGTATTGATTTGGTGTCCATTCACCTTCTTCCCGCGAGTAATCCAAATGCAAGATAGAAGCAACGGCATCGACCCTTATGCCATCGATGTGGTACTGATCCAGCCAAAATAGAGCACTTGAGATTAAAAATGACCTAACCTCCGGTCGGGTATAATTAAAAATATGGCTTTTCCAGTCCGGATGATATCCCCTCTGCGGATCCGGATGTTCATATACACAACTGCCGTCGAATGTCGCGAGGCCATGGCCGTCTGACGGGAAGTGAGATGGTACCCAATCTAAAATGATTCCGATCCCTGCTTTATGCAATGCATCTACTAGTCGCATAAATCCTTGCGGATCGCCTTGACGGCTGGTTGGTGCAAAGAATCCGGTGACCTGATAACCCCACGAACCACCGAAAGGATGCTCCATCACGGGCATGAATTCAACGTGAGTGAATCCCATATCTTCGAGATACGGAACGAGGTGTTCGGCCAGTTCATCATAGGTATATAATCTGCCATCGGGATGCATTCGCCAGGAGGTGCTATGCATCTCGTATACACTGAAGGGGGCCGCGAGATTATTCACCTTATGAC
>JABDLW010000088.1 GCA_013001805.1 Saprospiraceae bacterium
GTTTGGCACTGGAGCCACTATGAGTGCATGCTCGCAACTAATGCAAAAGATTCTGAATGGAAGTGATGACATGCATTGGAAGATCGCCACCGCTGCGGGACTAGCGGAGGGTGTTTTAAATCGAGAGAACTATACCTTGATGGCAACTGAAAATATTTTTCAGCGAATTATGGGAACCCCTGCTACTAAGTCGCAAGATGAAGAATTAAAGCAATTCATGAACCGGATAATAGCCGTCGCAGAGGACCGGAGTGCCAATGTGATGGAAAGGCAAGCAGCAGTCTCCGTCCTGGGGTATCTTCCGCCCAAATTTGGGTTTCCCCTGCTGGAAAAGCTCATCCATAATCCTGTCGAAAGTGAGCTTCACGCGGATGCAATTTATGCTTTGACTAAACAGGGACTTTCGCAAGGCTGTCAAATTCTCACATCCAAATCGTCCTGGACTTCATTTACACCCAGCATACGTACATTGACTTTGTCACTTCTGATCTCCAAACCGAACTATGTGAATCAACTTTACCAGGCTATTGAAAATGGCATCATTCAGACTACAGAGATTAGCTCATCGGATCGACAAAGACTTTTAAATAGTCAGGATAAAAACATCAGTGGAAGGGCCAAAGAACTGTTTAGTGAATTGGAATCTGGTGGCAGAATGCAAGTTTATGAAATGTTTAAATCCCTTGATAAGACTGGCGATGCCAAAATGGGCAAAGAGGTATTTATCCGGACCTGCTCAGTATGTCACAGTTATGCAGGCACGGGCGGAAATGTAGGTCCGGATTTGACCGGAGTAAAAAATCAGCCGGCAGATGCGCTGCTCTTGCATACACTGGTTCCAAACTATGAAGTGTATCCAAATTACCTTGCCGTTATTATCGAAACCAATGCCGGTGATTCGTTTTCCGGCTGGATCGAAACCGAGTCAGAAAATAGTGTCACATTACGCACATCAAGCGGAACACAGCAATCCATTCTTCGATCAAATATTAAAAGTCTGATCAACACAGGAAAATCTTTGATGCCGGATGGATTGGAGCAGACGATGACGCAGGACGAAATGATCGATTTAATTTCTTTCCTGAAGTCGGGAGGGTAGCGATTTCTCTATTACTTTTTTTAAGCCAAATTTTTGCTTTTGCCCGGTGATTGCAAGTCTACTTTCTGGTAATTCCTAACGGGTATTTATCACAATTTTTGAATAAATCCTTCTCTCCTGGGTAGAGTTAGGATACTGCTTTGGTGTCCGGCAAGGAGTTTAGAGTAAATTTCATTGCTTGAACTGAATGCACGGAAAATTGGCTCATGGCGATTTGCTTTGGATTTATTTTCCACTTTATTGGTGGCCAAAATTTTTGATTTTACCTTGGAATCAATCACTGGAACCCGGGAAACAACTCCTTCAATTTCTCCAGTGATGGCTGAGTTCCATACTGACAAACTTCAAAAGCCTCGGCATATTTTACTTTACTTCCCCGATCCTGACCATATAGTTCGATCAATTTATCGCGATATTTATTGGCTACTGCTTCGTTATTTTGTTTTACCAGCTCAAGTATATAAGCTTTTCTGGCAGCCGGTTCCTTGGGTACATCTGCACGATAACTTGCCTGCCAGGAATGTTCGTCGGCAAATTGTGATGGCATGGCAGTGATGCAATCCCACTTTTGCTGTGATGCATCCCCTATATCGACTACAATGTCGGGATGGAAAGGATAGGGTCTCTCAAAACCATCAGAATAAAAGAGAAAAATGGGATTCTTTTGGGTGGCTTTGCTATTCACGGAAAAAAACGGTGCCACTACAATCACTGCAGCATCTTGAACGAGAACACCGGTATAACGGTGGTCGGCATGATAATCATACGGTCGGTGGCACAAAACAATGTCAGCCTGCCAATCGCGGATGAGATCAGCCACTTTTTTTCGATTTTCCAATGTAGGCATCAACTCACCATCATGAATATCCAACACCTCAGTCTCAATCCCAAAAATTCGGGCACAGTCGGCCACTTCCGCTTTACGGCGCAGGGCCAATGGAGCTCCGGCTTGTTCGAAATGGCCAATATCGCCATTGGTCATCGATACGAATTTCACATGATGTCCCTGTGCGGCCCACATGCTGGCCACACCACCTGCTTTTAACTCCGCGTCGTCGGGATGCGCACCAAAAGCAATGATGCGTAATTTACCATCCGGGTCGGGTTGTGCTACAACCTGAGAAGCGAAAAAGAGAATAACGACAATTATTTTTGTTATCGATGCCATGGTCTTCATCTGTATTCTTTTATTTTATTGAATTTAATAAATAGTATCGTAATTATAATCCGATGAATTTCGCAATATTCCCCGACCTGATTTGCTCCTTGGTTTCATTGCTGGCTTCGGTAGACCGCAAGGCTTCAATCCGCAAAAGACCGGTACAATAGTCGAGGATAGGCGAATGAGTGCCAAAAGCAAATTTACCGGCTCCAAAGGTTTTCAACAATTCGCCCAGATTGTTTAGACTGCGACCTGAGGTATCCATGATCAATCTGACATTGTTGATAGTTTCCATTCCTTCCTCGTCCAAATTTACTGATTGGGCTGCGTTCTGAAACAGATATTTTGCATCCGGCACATATCTTAATATCGGTAGTAAATCTTCGAGTTTCCACTCGATGTTAATATCCATCCATGAGCTGGGCCGGCTGTCTACGATACGTGAAGAAAAAGCAACAATTAAATCTTTATCCCGTGCCATTTTAACCAATTCAATACAATATGGATTGTGCAGGTCATACCCATGATACTGAGGATACAACTTAATACCCTTCATCTTGTATTTATTTACACAAGTATCAAAGTCATTGTTCCAGCCTCCATAAATAGGATTAATCACTGCCAGAGGAAAAAGTCGATCGACAAATGCCTTTTTAGTCTGTATTTCCTCTACGAGTTCTCTATTCGCTGATTGGGTGTTTTTGTATAAAACTGCACTTAAATTAGTGACTATCGACATGTCCACTCCAAAATGATTCATACGATCTAACAATGACTCGCATGTATTGTGTTTTCTCGATCTAAAGGGCCAGTGCCCAATTTGCGCATTGCTATCAATCAACATGACGTCCGGCTTTTCTCAAAATGTTATTGTAATTTTCAAAGTAGATTTTATGTCGTTGTGCATCACTAAGATCAGCAGCCAATACATGGCCAACCCCCTGATAAAAGCTATTATCACATCCGAACAGGATCCGGTCTTCACCAACATATTCCATGGCAAAGTCAATAATATTTGCATCATTATTGCTCCCGGAAATGTCTACGTAGACATTTGGTGAATTCGCGAGTTCTTTACAAGATCCCTCCCAATCACCCCCACCTGCCAAATGAGCAAACTGAAACATGGCCTCCGGAAACCGCTGAGCCACAGCCACAAAATCCTCCGCAATTGAGGTACTGCGAGCTTCACCCGGATCAAAATTTATTCTTGATCTTCCCACTCCGACATGCATCAAAATGATCATTTTTAAATCAATGAATTTTTCGATAATTGGGTAAAATAGTGGATCATTGATGTTAACATGACTATATACTTTTAGGCCGCACATACCCAGATCCATACATCTTTCTATTTCCTCCAGGGACTCTTTCTGAAATCGGGGATTGAGTGTCATCTGACCAATAATCTTGTCCGGTGCTTCCCGCATACATGCCAGTACACGATCATTACAGGCACGGAATTCCTGGGGAGTAGCTTCCAGATAGCGACTGACCGGTTTTGAGGCTACCAATCTGGTAATATGGAGACGCTCGGCAAAATCAAGCTCCCATTGCGGACTGGGATTGGCAGTCAATGCTACATGGGCATGCGCATCAATCTTTCGATATTTTCTGACTTCTTCCATGATAGCAAAAGCACTCGCCTTCTCCAGACCCATAGCATCTCTACGGTCGACCCCCAACACCAAACCGGCACCTGTAGCCATCGTATTCTTAAAAAAGAATCTTCGCTTCATCTTAATTTATTTTTCTCTTGGAATGGATCTCTATTTCTTAACAATCTAACCGGATATAGCACATCGTCAACTTTCGAAAAGCACCACCCCTGGTGTCGATTGGGTAGTAATTGGATTTTGGCAGCAGGGTAATAATACAAATATTCTTATTTACACCGGGACTACCAATATTACGGTGGCATTTAAAGCATAAAGATCTTTGTGTGAATCATGATCAAAAAAATCAATACCAGCATTCCCGGTTGAAAACAAGAATTCATGTGCTGGTCATTAATCTCGCAAATAATCACTATTATACATTCGGGAATTCAATTTTTCCAGATAGCTTAAAAATCACTACAAATGAAGAAATCTATCAATGATTCTGAATCAAAGCTCAATCGCAGGTCTTTTATCCAAAAATCAGCACAAGCCGGGACATTAGCGTTATTTGCTCCAGGGGCGCTGGCATATCCTACCAGCTCGGATACCATCCGGGTTGGACTGATTGGCTGCGGTGGTCGTGGAACTGGTGCCGGCGTCATCGATTGCGCAGAATCAGCGCCAGGCATTCAATTAACAGCTATAGGAGATCTTTTTCAAGACCATCTCGAGGCAGCACCGGATCGGATTAAAGAAAACCTTCGGAAAAGGGAGCTTCCGGTCGATGATATTTACAAAGTAAGTTCCGAGACCACTTTTTTAGGGTTCGATGCCTATCAAAAAGTGATCGACAGTGGTGTAGACATGGTGATCTTGACCACCCCACCAAATTTTCGTCCCCAGCATCTGAGATACGCTGTCAATGCCGGCAAGCACGTATTTATAGAAAAACCCATAGCGGTCGATCCGGTTGGAGTTCGATCGGTACTCGAAAGTGGTGCGATGGCTAAAGAAAAAGGATTGACAATTGTCGCAGGAACCCAAATGCGACGGTTGCCATCAAATGTCGATGTGATCAAACGCATTCATGATGGAGCTATCGGTGAAATCAATGGTGGCCAGGTATTTAGAGCCGGAAGTGGCATGCGCGGTTGGAGAAATGATGAAAAAATTAAAAGATCCGAATGGACAGAGATGGAATATCAAATCCGTCGCTGGTTGATGTGGAATTGGTTATCCGGAGACTTCGTAGTGGAGATGCATGTACACAATCTGGATATTATGAATTGGATCATGGGAGCACCTCCGGTAAAGTGTCTAGGAATGGGAGGCCGGCAGGCAAGAATCGGCTATGAATATGGAAATAATTATGATCACTTCAGCGCTGAATTTGAATATCCAAACGGAGCCAAAGTGGGATACTGGGGCGCACAAATTGATACCTATGCTTCACGCAATCACCAGCGGGTCACCGGAACCAAGGGAAGTGCTATTCTCGATTTTAGAAAAGGAGAAATCACCGGAAGTACTTCCTATACCGCGACAAATGAGGGACCCAGTCCATCGGTACGCCAATATACGGATATGATTAACAGCATTCGCCGGAACGATGGCATCAATGAGACCAAGCAAATTTGTGATAGTACGATGACGGCCATTATGGCCCGAATGAGTGCCTATACCGGACAGGAAGTTTCCTTTGAATGGGCGATGCGCGAATCCATGCTGGATATGAGCCCGATTAAGATGGAATTCGGTCCCGGGCCAGCATACGAGGCAGCAATTCCTGGAATTACGGAGCTTTATTAGTCGCAGTTTTCAACATTTTTTTTAAAATGAATCTTCTATCCGCGGAATGTTGCTACTACGCTCACTGAGTTTCAATATCCACTTGCATAGAAAGATTAGTAAAAACCATTACTTAGTGAATAAATTAATATAACATGGAACCAACTGTACAGCCCGCAATAATTAAGGAACGCCTCTACTCACTGGACTTCTTTCGCGGACTGACCATGTTTTTACTCATCGCTGGGTTCACCCGGCTGTTTCCTTCGATTACAGAAAATGCAACAGATGGGAGTTTACTCCATGCGATTGGGTTACAATTTGAACATGTGGCCTGGGCCGGACTTAAGTTTTGGGACTTGATCCAGCCCTACTTTATGTTCATTGTAGGTGTGGCTATTCCCTATGCAGTAGCCAATCGCGAGAAGAAGGGTCAAAGCCGGGAGCAAATTAACCGGCATGTTTTTAAACGGGCATTGATGTTATTGTTTCTGGGGTGGGCCATAACCTGCATTGGTAGTGGTAAAATTATTTTTCATTTTCAGAATGTATTATCTCAACTCTCTGTCACTTATTTAATTGCGTATTTAGTCATGCGCAAACCGGCAAGGACTCAGATTATTATCTCGATTGCCTTATTGTTATTTACCGAAATCATTTACCGGGGGTTTTGGGTAGAAGGTTTTAATCACGCCTTTGTTCCGAATGAAAACTTTGGAACCTGGTTGGACACACTCTATGGCGGAGAGGACTTACGGGGTCACTGGGTATCTTTTAATGCCATACCTACCACGGCCCATACCATTTGGGGTGTGCTGGCAGGTCAATTAATGATGAGCGACAGAATCCCCAGGGAAAAATTAAAAATACTTCTTATTGCCGGACTGATTGGTCTTGTCCTGGGTTATGCGCTTAGTCCGGTAACTCCGATCGTCAAGCGAATTTGTACCTCAACATTCATTTTGGCCAGTGGTGGATGGACGTTTCTCACCTTGGCCTTTTCCTATTGGCTCATTGATATCAAGAAACAAAAAGACTGGACATTATTTTTCAATATTGTCGGTATGAATTCACTTTTTATTTATTTATTTGCGCACGTTGGGGGCACTAATTTAATCCGACATGTCATTGAACCGTTTTCCATGGCCATCTTTGGATTTGCGGGCGATCAAGCGGCCACTGTCCTGACTAATTTTTTTACTCTTTTTGGGTTATGGTATGTTTGTTATTGGTTGTATAAACACCGAATTTTTGTAAAAATCTGAGATTTATATTTGAAAAGAGAGCAGGCTTGATTAAAAACGACAGGAAGTGTTGTTGTAAGTTTATTAAACTCAATTTTAATATCCACTTGCTAAGGTTTTGCTTGCCACGGATAACATTTTTAGTGTCCGGGAAATCACAACAAATAAGATCACATAATCTTTCATTCGCAGTGCAACCATGGTTTTTTCGAGCCATTAAATTAAAGCTATGCATCGTTTTCTCATCGTTTTTTTGGTTTTCATTTCGCTGACTGGATTCACACAATCGGAGCAGCCCAACCAGAATATTTATGATCTGGTCATTTATGGTGGGACATCGGCTGGTATCGCTGCGGCGATTCAGTCTGCCAGAATGAACAATTCGGTACTCTTAATTGAACCCAGTAGACACCTGGGTGGCATGACTACGGGAGGCTTAGTGTGGACAGATTTTGGAAAAGAAGGGGCAGTCGGTGGCATAGCAGATGAATTTTATTCCCGGATTACTGATTTCTACCGTAACAAAGAATCGTGGAGGGTAGTTGATCCAAATAAGGAAAGGTTGCTCAATCCCCACTTGAAATACATTAAGAGTTTTGAACCTTCAGTTGCGACCCGGATTTATCAGACCATGTTAGAGGAGGAAAGAGTCGAGGTCTGGATCGGAGAAAGACTAGTCTGGCAGAAGGGTGTAACAAAGCAGCAAAACAAGATCCAGTCAGTGTCCTTTGAATCCGGTAAGCACGTTTCCGGCAAAGTCTTTATCGATGCGACTTACGAAGGTGATTTATTGGCGATGTCTGGGGTTTCTTATCATGTGGGCCGGGAGTCGAGTGATTTATACGGCGAAAGTTTAGCTGGTGTTTTACCGGCTGATCCTAATGTCCGGCAACCAAAAAGGAATTTTAACCAAGTGGATTCCTATATTCCAGGAGCGAAAAAAATGGGATATAATCTTGTTGATCCATTTGATATGAATGGCAATTTATTATTTGGCATCCAGGATGAAAAACTGGCACCCGTTGGTACGGGAGATAAAAAAGTACAGGCCTATAATGTCAGAGTATGTCTTACATCACATCCAGCTAATAAAATTCCGATCACACGCCCGGATGGCTATGACAGTACGAACTACGAATTACTGGCCAGATATATAGCAGCGCATAAATTGAATAATATTCGCCAGGTACTTTTTAAGATTGATCCCGTCCCCAACTTGAAGACCGACATCAATGACGGATGTCCTTTTTCCACGGATTATATCGGCGCCAATTGGGATTATCCCGAAGCTGACTACAAAACCCGGGAAGAGATCCTGCAGGAACATCACCGTTTCACTAAAGGGTTGTTATATTTCATTGGGCATGACAAACGGGTACCGCGCCCGATCAGGAGAGAAATGCTGAAATTTGGCTATCCACGCGATGAATATGTAAACAATGACCATTGGACACCCC
>JABDLW010000106.1 GCA_013001805.1 Saprospiraceae bacterium
CCAAGGTATTCACAAAAGTATTTGCCTGCTTAATCCAATGATTGAACGCTGAATCCTCATACCAGGTTTGCGCAAGTTTCAGCACAATTGTCTCCAGGGTTTTACCGTTGTCGGCTATAAGCTCACAGGGAAGTATGAAAAACCCACGATCAAGGGCGCCAGCAAAGAATTCGTACCTCGCTCGTAAAAACACACATAGTTTACCTGGAAACGAATCCGGAGGAGTCTGATCCGGTGTGTCCCCGGGGGCAAACACAATGCCGGATTCTGTGGTATTTGAGGTGATGATTAAGATGCTTTCCTGTTTGGCCAATTCAATAAATGCTGTAAAATCATCATACGGATAGTAAATTTGATCTATGCAAGTGATCAAATCGATTTTTTGGATCACCTCTTTATCTTTGATACCGCTGGTTACAACATGGTATCGGCCTCCTTGCTCCTCCAGGTCTTGATATTGTGGTCCACCAGTTGGTTTCACCAGAGCAACCCCTCCGGCAAATTCAAAATCATCGTTCAAACGCTGTACCATCCAATCCAGGTAAGCCCGCATGAAGTTGCCTCCTCCAAATTGCAAGACTTTTATATCCCGGCTTTGATCTGAATTGGCATTTAAAGGCGTGGACTTAGTCATGGTTTACTCTATGATTTCGACCCAATAATAAGGAATTCTGATCTCCTCACTTTGTTTAGCTTTGCGGCATAGCCAGATCTTATAAAAAAAAATGGTAAATGTTGATGACCTGCTCCAATCACTGGATTTGGAGCAAATAGAGGTCAATATATTTCGGGGCAGCAATCACGATATAGGAGCCAATCATGTATTTGGTGGTCAAGTGCTTTCCCAGGCACTACATGCGGCGATCCTGACAGCCCCACCTGAACGGATCGCTCACAGCATGCATGGATATTTTATCTTACCCGGTGATCTAAGCCAACCGATCATTTATATGGTGGATCAGGTACGTGATGGCGGAAGTTTTACGACGCGGAGAGTTAAGGCCATTCAACACGGTAAAGACATTTTTATCATGGCGGTCTCTTTCCAATTGGTCCAGGAAGGTCTGGATCATCAAATAAACATGCCCGATGTGCCAGA
Source organism: Saprospiraceae bacterium (assembly GCA_013001805.1). GTDB lineage: Bacteria > Bacteroidota > Bacteroidia > Chitinophagales > Saprospiraceae > JABDMH01. The sequence continues at coordinate 1,100 of JABDLW010000106.1, forward strand.
TCCGGAGGAATTGGATTCAGATCAGGAATTATTGATAAAATATGCCGATCAACTGCCTCCCAGTATGAAACGTTTCTTAAGAGCCCGGCCTATCGAGTTCCGCCCCGTGGATCCAATGAATTTTCTAATGCCCATGCAACAAGAACCCCTCCGGTACGTGTGGTTTAAGGCCAAGGGTCAGGTACGAAAGGATCAAACCTTTCACCAACGCTTACTGGCATACGCTTCCGATTACAATCTGTTGACCACAGCCATACAACCGCATCAACATGAAATGCAGATTCCGCAATTGCAATTAGCCAGTTTGGATCATGCCATGTGGTTTCATCGTCCCCTGGATATTTCGCAATGGCTTTTGTACGAAGTGGATAGCCCCAGTGCCAGCAATGCCCGTGGTTTTACCCGCGGTAACATTTACCAGCAAAACGGCACCTTGGTTTCTTCTGTGGTTCAGGAAGGCCTGATCCGACCAAAGCGTAAGGCCTAGTGCTTTCGTAAATGACTTACGTTTAGCGCTTAAAGCGATCACAAATGGTTTCGGCCATCAGATCTACCCACTCCTGATACATTTTGCCGGAGGGATGAAGTTCATCCGTAGCCACCAGGGAAGGGTCAGAAAGACCTTTTCGGGATATCTCCGTAATGTCAAAATATAGCACCTGATTTTCCCCAGCAATTCTCCGGTTCGTCTCATTATAGGCGTTAATTTCCCGGGTGATCCTGGAAACATCTTTCTTTTGACCAAAGGGAGTATAAGCATAGTCCGGAATGGATACGATAAATACCCGGTCCTTTTCCCCTCCAGCTAATCTGATGGCAGTTTCCAGCAGTTTGCCAAAGTTTTCTTCATATGTATCAAACGGCTTCCCTTGATATTGATCGTTAACACCGATCAGGAGTGACACCATATCATATTCAAATTCGCCCGCCGGAGCTGCTAAAATTCCCTCATAGAGATCCATGGTAGTCCATCCGGTGGTGGCCACAATTTGGGGTCGCTTAACATTGACCCCCTGGGATCGTAGCTCATTGGCAAGCAGTTCGGGAAAGGTCTTGGCCGGATCGACACTCTCGCCAATGGTATAAGAGTCTCCCAAAGCCAAATACTTAAATTCCTTTTGATCTTCCATGGCAATTTGAATAACCTTCCTTGGTCCACAAGCGTACCATGTCAATACCAGTACCAAAAGCACAGATAGTCGATGCATCTTCTCAAGTTTTCCCAAATTTAATACAATCGCTGGCGCAAGTTACTTATTCGCGAGGTTTACGGCGATGATTAGCCTAGTAAATCGCCAAAGGATAGCTCAGATTACCCTTGAGATAATAATCGCAATTTTCTCTGACCACAATATCAAGGGGAAGATATTGTACTTCGGAGACTTTTTGTTTCAGCAGAATATGGTTCACCAGGTTAATAATACCCATATAACCTTGCAAGACCGGGTTCTGGTTGATCAGAAAGTTGATCCGGTTTGCCTTTAAGTGAGCCAAATTGGGTGGAACAAGATCAAAACCGACGACATTGATGTCCTCCAATGTCTTGTTTTCTAAGGCATCCAGGAGAAGATATGCTCGCGAATTGGTTACAAAAATCCCGGCGAGATCAGGATGATTCTGCAGAAATTTGCCGAACCATGACTGCAAGGCCTTTGGCTGGTCGTAAGCAGCAAAATTCTCAGCAATAATGCGGACCGACTTGCTGTGATCTTTGCGAAAGTAATCTCTAAATCCTCGCTCTTTATCCAATAAATGCTGTGCATCCGCAGCCTGGGAATCCAAATTAAGCAATAGCACTGTGGCCCTTTTTTTCATACCAAAATTTAGGAGCCTGGCAGCGACGAAACCACTTTGATACGAGTCCTGACCAATGTAACACAACGCCTTTGCTTCCGACATCTGGGTGTTTATCAAAGCTACGGGTATCTTTTTCTCTCCACATGTCCTCAGGAACTGAGTGCCCTCCTTAAGAAATAATGGGGCCACCAGCACTCCATCGGGTCTACTATCCAAAATCTGCTGTACCGACTTAGCGAAATGTTGGGGATTGCGTTGATCACACAAGAATGTATCGACCCAAACTCCATAGTGGAGGGTTGCTTCCCGGGCTTTTTCGATTCCCGAAGAAATCTGGCTCCAGTAGGGATCCTCCTCATTGAAAACCAGGGCAGCCAGGCGTATGGTCCGATTGTAAGCAAGTGTGCTGGCGATCAGGTTTCTTTTATATCCCAATTCATTCATCACCTGCTCCACTTGAGCTTTGACGGAAGGAGCTACATTTCCACGGTTATGGATGACACGATCTACGGTACCCGTTGATACTCCGGCCTTTTCTGCTATATCTTTTATTCGTACTCGCACGGCAAAAATGTGTGATGCTTGTTCGGAAACTAATTATCACCGATCTGGTAAAAATAGTAAAAGATTTTGGGGGTTGTGCGCGCGCACAAAAGGATAATTAGCTATATTAGGCCTCCATAGTGCTCTAGAAAAGACTGGAGTGATTTACACTTTGGCAGCCTAAATCGTTATGAAAACGTTAAATAGTGATATTAGATTTATTGTGACACAGGTCTGAGATTCATTTCACTTCTACCTTACTGAGGCCTTGAATGTTCTAAAGGAATGTCTATCATTGCAGATCCGAATAAAATTTAATTGAATTGTGAAATCTAAAAAACTATAAAATTCCACTTATGAAAAGAAGCTATGTACTTACATTTTTAATGGTCTTTTTTGCCGGACTGTGCGCCATGGCGCAGACGGTGACGGGGACTGTAACCTCAAACGATGGGGAGACATTGATTGGGGTAAACATCCTGGAGACAGGCACCAGCAATGGTACTGTGACGGATATTGATGGGACGTATTCCATTAATCTCACCACTGACAATCCGGTTCTCCAGATTTCATACACAGGATTTACCACCCAGTCTGTGCAAGTTGGGGGAAGATCTGTCGTCGACGTAGTTCTGGAGCCTGGCGTCCAGCTGGACGAAGTCGTGG
>JABDLW010000149.1 GCA_013001805.1 Saprospiraceae bacterium
GTCGAACTGGCGGTGGGCACAGAATCTCTATCTACACTGGTAACTGCTGTGAAAGCTGCCGGATTGGTTGAGACACTAAGTGGAGAAGGTCCATTCACCGTTTTTGCTCCAACCAATGAGGCATTTGCTGCCTTACCCGAAGGAACTCTTGCTATGCTATTGAAACCCGAAAACAAAGATCAACTGGTGCAAGTATTGACTTATCATGTGGTAGGAGCCAAAGTGATGTCAGGAGATCTGAGTGATGGCCAGAAAGCTGAAACGGTCCAAGGAGAAGATGTTATGGTCGACTTATCTGATGGCGTCGAAATAAGTGGCGCTAGAGTCGCGATGGCAGACATTGAAGCAAGTAATGGTGTGGTACATGTCATTAGTAAGGTAATTTTACCCCCATCTATGTTATAGGTTCTGATTTTGTAAATATTGATTTTGGAGGCCCCTTTGAGCAATACAGAGGGGTCTTTTTGATTTTGTACTGCATACTTTATGCTGGAGTATTTCATTGCCATGTGCGGTATGGTTGCTTGAAGGGTATTTCAATAATGGATTTGATTTTCGTAGATCTTTTCATGAAGTTCCTTTCCGTCAGCCAAGCAGATTTTTTCCCCGCTATTTGTGATTGAAAATCACGATCTTACAGCAACAAATCTTCTAATTTGGAATGCCAGTATTAATGCATGAAATTGAGTGGGGTTCTCCTGTACTCCCTGTGGTGCGTATTCCGGAGTGGGAGTCTCAAGTCAAGGCCGAACTGGGCACCGTGCCAGATATTTTACAACGAACATCTCCCAGCCTGTGGCTACGGAATTTACTTTTGAAATGGCCAAGATATCAAGCCCAGGAATTTCCTCAAAAATTAACTGATATCTGCTCATTGGTGACGGCTCAGGAAAATGCCTGCAGATATTGTTATGGTGTAGCACGTTCGCAGATGAGAATCTATGGATATTCTGAAAAAATGATTGGGAAAATTGAACGAGACATGCAGTTGGCCGAGTTAGATGAGAAGGAACGAGCTTTTATCCAATTTTGTCGCGATTTATCTCGCTCCAATCCCAGACCAACGCAAGTAGATCGCGATCAGTTGATTGATCTTGGCTATTCCTCCAGAGCGGTTGCTGAAATGGCATTTCTCATCGTGAACCACTGCTTGATTAATCGTGTTTCGACATTTATAGCGATTCCGCCAATGAAGAATTTTGAATTGCTACCAGATAGGTTGCTTGGCCGTATTTTGCTGCCACTAGTTGCGCGTAGAATGCGGAGTTGGAATTGGAAGGAGTCCAATACCTTCAACGTTGGCGATTCACGATTTGCCAGTATAATAGGTTCTTTGCAAGGACTGCCCGCAGCGAAAGCCTGTAATGATGCACTGGAGGGGGCATTTGCGTCGAATGTACTTTCGCCGCAGCTCAAGGTGTTGATGTTTGCCGTTGTTGCCCGTAGCCTGGAATGTCCTTTTTGCGAAATGGAAAGTCGTTTGATGTCCGCTGATCTGGGGTTTGTTGATGAGGAATTTGACCAGGCGATTCGATCTCTGTCTTCACCCAAAATAAATGCAGACGAAACGAAGATCCTCGAATGGACGCGCGAAACCATTCGTTATGATAGTGCCGCTATTCAAAAACGCACGAGGGAACTTGCCGTACAGATCGATCATTCACTATTGTTAGAGGCTTTTGGAATGGCGGCACTGGCAAACTCCATTGTAAGATTAGCAGTATTATTAGGCGAATGAATAGTTTTTACCTATTAGCAGGATTGGGCATGATCGTGCTCTTGCTCATTATTTGGGTGTCGATCTTACGCAAACAAAATCAATTGCTGGAAAAGTTAATTGGCCATGCCAATGAAAAATTGGAAAGATTACAGACACACTTTGGCAGGTTCACACCAGAAGAGGTCATCGAACACTTGGCCGCGGCGGATGGCAAATACCTGGCCAAGATGCGGAACGTGACTGTACTGTTTGCTGATCTGAAAGGTTTTACAAAAATGTGCGAATCGATGGACCCGCAACAGGTGGTATCGATTCTTAATGGCTATTTTCGAGCTATGAGTGAAGCCCTTGCTTCCCATCATGGACAAGTGACCGAGCTGATGGGAGATGGAATACTAGCTCTGTTTGGGGCACTAAGCTCCAATCCGTGGCAGGCGCAAGATGCGGTTTTAGGTGCCATCGCGATGCGGAAATCCTTGGAAAAATATAATGAGGAACTCAAATCTCGGTCACTACCCCAGCTATCATTTGGCATTGGTATTCATCAAGGAGAAGTCCTGGCTGGAGTGATGGGCAATGCCGAACTTAGCAAGTTTGGAGTGGTGGGTGATACCATTAATGTCGCTGCAAGGGTGGAGGCAATGACTCGTCTCCACAATTGTGATCTTCTCATTACTGAAGAAGTCCGGGAGGGATTGGACGAACGCTTTTCCATCGATAAGATGCCACCTTTAGCAGTAAAAGGCAAGGGAAAGCCCATCGTGACCTACTATGTCCACGACTTTGATCCGATTATTGATCGGGGAAAGGAAAGGCACTCCGTGTCCTAGGAAAAGGTTTTAGGATGCCACCCGTCTATTTCGGCCGGGTCAAATTCCTTTGGCGCCGTAAATTACCGGAGACATTTATGATTTGATAGGGCCCTTTAAATCCGCCCGCGAATATAGATTCGCGGCTCTCTTACTGTAAATAAAAACCGCACAGCGTAAATCCAGATC
>JABDLW010000207.1 GCA_013001805.1 Saprospiraceae bacterium
CTATTTACCGTCATATTTTTCTCAAAATGTTCGGCAAAGCGAAACTTAAAGCCGTAAAACCCTTCTTCCTTATAACCAAGTGCCTCATCTATCAGATCCTCTGGTCTTTTATCAAAATCCCAAATAGTGCCACAACTGGCATAGTGTTTTATTTTTGTAACCGGCTCGGTATTAGTGGCTAATAATTCATAAATAGGTTTATTGTTTACTTTACCGATGATGTCCCAACAAGCGACATTTATACCTGCCCAAGCCATTGCCTTATTTCTCTCGCGATGACTCGGAGCAATTATTTCAACGTCAAATGGATTTTTACCAATTAGTTGTGGCTTGATGTGAGTCTCTGTATATTCTTTTACAAATTCCGGCCCGCCGTAAGGACTAGGTCCACCGATACCAATTATACCTTGATCAGTTTCTAGCTCGGTCAAGATGGTAACGCCAGCACCATACCACCATTTTTCGATGGGGTAGTCGCAGGAAAACAATCTGACCCGGACATCGGTGATTTTAATATCTTCTCGTGCGATTCCATCTAAGGGATTATTACGTTGGTTTTCTTTTTCCACCTGGTGCTTATGGATGTTAGTTTTAGTAATAAAAGCGGCTGAACCGAGGGCCGAGCTGTTTATAAAGTCACGTCTTGAAATTCCCATGAGTCTATTTTTTATTGATCTGAAAAATCAGCACCAGGAAAAAAAAGGTCAATCCAAACATTCGCTGAGATTGACCATTCTCCATAAGTCACTTTTGCATCATGGGGGGTACTGGGTTAAATTAGGCATTAAATCAAGTTCGGCGGTAGGCACAGGCCAGAATTCGTGTCTTCCAACCTGGTATCCTAATGGGCCTAAAACTTCAGCAGCTATTCCCCAGCGATGAAGATCGAAATAACGATGACCTTCAAATAACAGTTCGCGCCTGCGTTCATCGCGAATAAGTTGTCTTAATTCACTCTGGTCTGTCGCGGTAAATTCTGGCACCTGCGCTCTTGTGCGTAGTTGATTTACCGAAGCCAGGGCACTTCCGCTATTCCCTAATTCATTCTCGGCCTCTGCGTGATTGAGTAGTACTTCAGCATAACGGATAATATGAAAATTGACATCAAAGTTAGCGTTTGCCGATTGGGCCATATCCTTCCCTTCGGGCAGCCATTTTCTGCAACTTGCATCGTTGAAGTAAGTGGTTCTCATATTGCCGGAAGGGAAGACTTCTTGTACGCCATCCCCGTCGGTATCAATCATATCAGGCGGATCAGCACCAACCACGAGTACGGAAGCTTTTCTCCGAATATCTCCTTCTTCAAATTGTTGATAGGATCCAACGCTTGGAGAGAACCAGTTGGCCCAACCGATTACCGGACTCCAATGGATGGAGAAAAAGTTTTCTGAATTACTCCAAAATCCCGGAGCTAAACCTACAGCCTGGAACTCCATTATGGATTCAATACTATTTTCCATTTGGCCATTGAATAGATTGACATAATTTTCAGAGGATACCAGTTCATAGGTGCCTTGATCAATCACCGCTTTAGCTGCACTGGCCGCATTTTGCCATTTGTTCTGATAGAGATAGATCCGGCTCAACAATCCATTTGCTGCTCCCTTCGTGGCCCTCCCCACGGGATCGCTGGCTGCTGTGGGAAGCACGGCGGCCGCATCTTGCAAGTCTTGCTCCATTTGAGCATAGATGATCGATCTGTCTGTGCGCGAGAGTTCAGCATATTCATCCCGAGTCAGGACGGTGGTGACAAAGGGGACATCGCCAAAAGCAACGACGAGATTAAAATAATAGAGGGCGCGCAAGAATTTGGCTTCACCTTCAAATCTCGCAGCCAAGGTAGCGTCCATGTCAATATCAGGAAGTTTTTCGAGTAAAATATTCGCCCGGAAGATTCCTTTATAAGCGTCATACCATCTAGCCACCGAAAAGTTATTGTCCGGGTTCCAGCGAAAGTCGCTGGCGGCTCTAAAATAGGTGCCGTAATCTCCATTATCTCCTGTAAGCTCATTAATGTCGTCACTAGGAGCGTCTCCTAACACATTAATCGCTTCCCGATAAAGCCCCTTCTCACTAATAATATCGTATACCGCAGTCAGGGCCTGCTCGGCATGAACGGCATTCTGAAAAAAGTTTTCGTCGACGACACCATTCTTAAATTCTTTCGTAACAAAATCTTCAGTACATGTAAAAAAGACCGGCAGCGTGCAGATAAAAAATATCTTATAGTTTAATTTTATTTTCATGATTGATAAGATTTTGATCGTCATTAAAAACCAACATTAATTCCGAAGGACCAATTACGTACCTGCGGATATAAATCCTGATAAATTCCCGCAGCAGCACTATTATTTTCATCCAATCCAACTTCCGGATCGATACCGGTAAATTTGGTAAGAACAAAAACATTCTGTCCTCCCAGGTATATCCTGGCAGAAGAAATTCCAATCGGCTCCAGGACCGTCTGAGGTATATGATATCCCAGTTGCAGCGTTCTGAGACGCAAGTAAGACCCATCTTCTATCAAATGATCACCTAGAATAATATTCTGGTTAGGATCTTGCAGGTGTGGACGCGGAATATCATTGCTGGTACCGGGACCAGACCAGGCATTAACCACTGAGCTGCTCTTATTGTAAGCCCGTCCGGAAGCCTGAAGTTGAGATCTCGCTATATGAAAGATATCATTTCCCTGTACTCCCGAAAACTGAAAGTTCAAATCGAGTTGTTTGTATTGCATCGTACCTCCAAAACCATACGTGAAATCAGGGATCGGACTACCGACCACTTCCTTATCTGCATTCGTCACAACACCGTCACCATTGAGATCTGCCCACTTAAAATCGCCAGGTCCGGTACCAGTTTGCTGATAGGGAGATGCAGGCTCGCCATCTAGTGCATTGGCTGCATCTACTTCTTCTTGTGTCTGGAATATTCCCAAAGTTCGTCGGGCCAGGAATACACCCAGTGGCTGCCCGGGTCTGATGACTACGGTAGCTCCTGATCCTGAATAAGTATATGCTACAATTTCGTCCTGCCCGCCCAGATCTATCACCTCACTGCTGAATGTCGATAAATTTGCGTTGAAGTCATATCGGAAATCACCATCTACTTTTCGATAACCTACCGCAAATTCCAACCCTTTATTTACGAGCTCTCCAACATTATCCACGGTGGTGGACAAGCCAGAGATTCCTGGTAGTTGCAAAACTAAAAGCATATCGGAGCGTGTGCGATTGAAGTACTCAGCACTAAATGTCAAACGACCTTGCATAAATCCGAAATCCGCTCCAAAACTATATTCGGTGGCAGTTTCCCATTTCACACCTGGATTGGCCAGGTCTTGTAGTGCAGCGCCCAGTGATGATACACCGGTTTGATTCCCAAAAGCATAATCAAATGTAGAGCTCAAGGTAGCTAAGTAGCGAAAATTACCAATGGCATCCGATCCAACCTGACCCCAACCACCACGAATCTTTAAATCGCTCAAAAATCCGCCTGGGAAAAAATCCTCCTGGGAAATTCGCCATCCAGCGGTAAATGAGGGAAAAACACCAAATTTGTTTGTGGGACCAAATTTTGAGGATCCATCCCTACGCACAGCAGCGGTAAGCAGGTATTTATTATCAAAATCGTAGTTTAACCGGCCAAATACCGATGCCAGAGATTCTTCCACCAGATTACTATTGGAAGTGAGCTCTTTTGCGCCATCAACAATTTCAGTAAAGACGTTGGTTTCATAACGTGCAACGGAATTCAGCGATCTAAATTTGGATTCTTGAGCGGAGACTCCCGCTGTAAGGACAAAATTATGCCTGTCAATGCTATTGGCGTAAGTAAGCACGTTATCCCATTGCCAAAATATGCTACTGTTCCTGCTCTGGTTTATTGTGGATAATCCACCTGAACTGATTACTCCCTCCTTCCAAATGGGTTCAAAGTTGTAATTACTGAAATTCTGTATATCAGTAGAAAGAATTGTTTTTAGACTCAATCCCTTTATTGGGGTTATCTCTAAATAGACATTACCAAAAATTCGGTCTGTGGAATTATCGCGGGTAGGTAGTTCATATACCGAGACTTGGTTGCGTCTAAATTCTAAATTTATGTCTGTGGGCCCACCATAACCCGTACTGGACACCTCCTCATCATCTTCGTAAAGGGGTATTGTGGGTAGACCCTGATATAAATTGGTGAAAGCACCGTGAATAAAGGTCCGGTTACCCGCATTATTATTAAAATGAGATCCCCTGCTGTAGGCAAGACTGTTGCCTATCTTTATGTGCTTCCCAATTTGATTATCAGTATTGGCCCGGAAGGAAAATCGCTCCTGGAAAGTATTCAGCATAATGCCTTGATTGTCGAAATAATTCATGGAGACATAATATTGATTATTTTCCGAGCCTCCTGATATGGATAGTTGATGGTCCATTATCGAACCGTTACTTACTACTTCATCAATCCAGTTTGTGCCCTCTCCAAGTGATGAAGGATTTGCAAAAGGTATTTCTTCACCAGCAGCCCGAAATGCTTCGTTCATATTTGCAGCAAATTCCGCTGCATTCATCGGTCTCGGCAGTTTACTGGCAGGCTCCTGAATCCCTATATAAGCACTGTAGCTTACCTGGGGTTTACCGCTCTTACCCCGCTTGGTCGTAATCAAGACCACGCCATTCGCAGCTCGCGCCCCATAAATTGCCGTAGAAGCCGCATCTTTCAAGATGTCGATGGTTTCGATATCGTTGGGATTGATCGTGGCCAGTGGATTAGAATTTTCCGAATCACCAGCTGATACAATCACTCCATCGATCACATATAAGGGATTGCTATTATTGATGGTTCCAGCCCCTCTAATCCGAACAAATACACCACCGCCAGGTTGGCCTCCGTTGGAAGTGACGTAAACACCAGGTACCTTTCCCTGGAGGGCTGCGTCGAAAGTAGGTGTCTGCACTCTGGCAATATCTTCTGCACCGACTGAAACAATGGAACCAGTGACATTGGTCTTCTTCTGTGTTCCATATCCAGTCACAACAACCTCTTCAAGCGTGGTTAGATCAGAAGATAAGGTTACATCAATCTGTGTACGACCCTCGATAGTCACTTCCTGTGTTGAATAACCCGTATAGGATACGACCAAGACTTTAGTGTCATCAGGGACCGACAAAGAAAACGACCCATCAATATCGGTTGCCGTGCCGATACTGGTCCCCAATGCGATCACGGTAGCACCAACCAGGGGTTGACCGTCTGCATCTTTAACCGTACCCGAAATCACTTGATCTTCCTTAAGCTCAACCACTGCGTCAACCATGGCGTGAAGTTTATCCAGTCGTGTCTGTCCCACTTGTTGGACGCTGAGGCCATTGGCCTTCTGCAAATGCTCAATTTGTTTAAACTTCCTCAACACCTTTTTGGCTCCTTTTTTCGAACTTTTCGTCTTTTCATAAATGACAAAGTATTTATTATCGTAGGCCTCATATTGCAAATCAGTATGTGCCAAAAGTCTGTCGATAGCTTGCGAAATCGATTCATCACCGCGAAACTCAAAGTCCACTTTGACTCCACTTAACAATGCTTCTTCGAAGGAAAAGAAGACCTCATATTTCTTTCCGAACTCCTCTAAGATTTTTGTGAGGGATTTTTCCTCTTTAATAAAATGGGGATTGGCGGTGGCCAGGGTGGTGACGGGTGTCAGGCAGATACTAAATATGGCCAATATCCACACTAGTGACTTAGTTTTGTCGGCAGTAAACGGTTTCATACATTTGTGGTTTAAAGTAATTATTCTAATGTATCCGGAGTTGCATTGCCGTGCGGTTCCGGATTTTTTTTATTCAAGCAACAACATCTGATCTTTTCGAGTGATCTTTACCTTCATTGACCTTTCTAAAATCGGGACAACAATTTCCAACTTCTTCATGGGAAGTTGCACTGAGTACTCCCGGGTGTAAATCTCCTCATTCTTCACTCTAATCTCTACTCCGTAAATTTCTTCCAGTTTTTCAAATATGTCGAACGCATATGCACCCTTCATATTAATCACACCTTGTGTCCACGCACTGGGATTCAAACTTTCCGCATCTGTACGTCGACGATCCACAATCTTTTCTTTCCTCGCAGAGTAGCTAACCACATCGCCGGGATCCATATAGGTTATATGATCACCCAAATCCAATTTGACTTTACCTTCCTGAAGGTACACCTTGGTCTGCTCGCCGCGGGAATGTACATTAAATGACGTACCCAATACCTCCACATCTAAATCCGGAGTAATTACTTTGAATGCGGTACCGACATCCAACATCTTGACCACGTCAAAAAAGGCCTCTCCCTCCAACCAAACTTGTCTGGGTTCACCGTCCTCCCATTTTTTGATAAATTTCAATTCTGAATGGGCATTGAGTGACACGAGGGAGCCATCTGGTAATTCGATGGTTTGCCATTCTCCATAGTCGGTTATGTACTCCACCGTATTCAGTAATTCCGATACCCAAGTCCAGGAGGTGGCACCTAAAATTAGAGCAATCGCTGCGGCGATTACCCAAGCCCTACGTTTTCTCATCTTGTTTCGATCGGATCGGCGATCAATTCTGGAATTCAGCTGAAAGAGTGCCGAAGCAATCTGTTCGCTGGGAATTTCACGCGGTTCAAAGGGGATACCTTTAACCAATGCTTTGGCATCCTCTATCAGTTCAATCTTATCCGGATTACATTCCATCCATTGCTCCCAAAAAATATTTTCACGTCCATTGAGCTCTTGCGCCCAATGAATGAAAGACTCACACTCAAGAAAATCTTCAATCTGATTAAATGATGTTCGCTTCAACTTTTCTATTCTTTTTGGTCATACTACATGCCCCAATACAGTCAGGCTTTATACCGGATAGTCGGGTCAACGTTTTCATAGAGACCAAAAGAGTGATCGCATAACCTTTTCTTCAAAAAAAATGGGTTAGAAAGTGCTAAGCTTGTACCCTCGTAATTGAGGAATCACAATTATAAATGAGACAAGGATCTAGATAAAAGCACTGATTTGGCTCAACGTTTCATTAGTTCGCAAAGCTTTAATCGCCTTGTAGGCAGTATTTACAGCTCCCTGGTAACTAATCGAAAGTACTTGAGCTACTTCGGCAATGGTAAGCTGATCGTAATAACGCAGATAGATGACTTCCCGTTGCCGTTTTGGTAAGGCATTGAGCATATCTACAAATATGTGCCGAATATGATCACTGACCTCCTGTCTCACCATTATCTCATCAACTGAGAACTGGATATCAACAAGTTGATCTGCATACTGTGCCATTCTTTTTCTATGGGATCTGGATTGCTCCAAATGGTTGAGAAGTCTTCTGCGAAAGCTCTTTAGCAGATAAGATTTAATGCTATCAGGAGTCGTCAGCCGTGCACGACGTTCGTATAGATAAAGAAAAAATTCTTGAATGTTTTCCTCTACTTCGTGATGGTTATTATGAATTTTCTGACCATAGCGATAGAGGATGGGATAGTACGTTTTAAATAAATTGCTCAAGGCATCTCGGTTGCCTGCCTTAAAGGCATTCCATAGTAGTTGATCGGAATGAAAAGTGATAGACATTGCAGCAGCGTAATTACTAAAGATAAGAAATTGGATGGAATCGTGAAGGTACACGAATCAGAGTGTATGCAAAGTCCTGGGAATATCTTGCAACAGTTCGATATCTGTATCCCGGCATCTCATCGCGAGAAATCCACGAGTCATGATACACCGCGGCCACCCAATTTGGACGGCTAAGCCACTGATCACATCAGCACAATAACTTACTGGAATTGTCAATTAATCACTACAACGTCACTTTTGGATCTAGAGTCACTACTATGCCACATCCACAGGATCCTTCACATGTGTGACTGATGGTATTGTCCTTGATTATTGTATGATATTCACAATCGTCGGGACCTGTACCCTCGTCGCTGCACAGGCAAGTCGCCTGACCGCCAGGTACCGGCTTGGTATCCCAGCCTGCAACACTCTTCATCTCAACTTCCATCGGCAACACAATGATTTGACCGGTTTTCTGATCTCGCAGTATTTTATATCCCTCGCTGGCTTCAAGCAGCCCTTTTTTGCTGACCGTAAAAGCGGGTATGGATCTCTTCTGGTAGGCTTTACTGAAGGATGCTGTCAGATGACATGATTGTAAGGGTACGTACCTTGGATTACTCTGGGCGGTTAATTCAAGGGTAAACAAAATTACTGCTACGATGATTACATTGCTTTTAAATCTATTTTTCATTGTGATGCTTTTACTTCAAAATTAAAGACACCTGAAGCGTAAGACATCACATATTCATGTGATTTAATAAAGACAAGACCTTTCATGGCAAGGCAAAGCAATAATATTGATTTCCCGGCCTGGTACCGGGTTTACCTCCTCCTCCACCAGCGATGATTACGTACTGTTTACCATCCACAGCGTATATGGACGGTGTAGAATAGGCTCCAGCCTCTAATTGATACTCCCAGAGCACCTCGCCGGTTTCCTGGTCGAAGGCACGAAATCTTTCGTCCATGGTTGCTCCAATAAAGATAAGACCTCCGCCGGTCACAGCAGGCCCGCCCATATTAAATGTGCCCGTAGGTGGCTCTCCCCTTGCCTCAAGAGCCGGATATGTTCCCAGAGCCACTTGCCATTTAATTTGCCCACGGTCTAAATCGATGGCATTAAGTGCTCCCCAAGGTCTTTTATTCACGGGGAATCCTTCTGGGTCCTTAAACTCATTATGACCTGTCGCGATATACGGAATGGATGTGGAAAAGCTTAAATCCAAATGACTCGTACTTAATATGGTCTCCTGTCCAATTTCTCTAATGAATGCCGTCAGTGCATCACGTTCATCTTCAGAAAGAGATTCAAATTTTGGCATCTGCCCTTTTCCATTTAGTAAAACTTCCTGGATACGCTCAGAACCCTCTAGTCCTATGTCTCTCAGACCCTCCAATGCGGGTGCTCCGGGAGCCCTGGCCCGAGCAAAGCCATGGCACGACGAACAAACGGCGCTGTATAACTGACGGCCTAAATTATACTGTGAAATGGAAGCCGGTGGAGTGGCCTCCACCATCGATATCCATTCGGCTTCATTGCTGCAATTCACAAAAAGTGTTCTCGTATCCGGATTATAACCTGCGCCTCCCCAATCGGTACCACCATTAAACTGTGGTAAAGTGACTGCCCCCTTTAGGCTGGGAGGTAAAAATATATCGCCAACATCCATAGATTCAAGGCGATTGAGAATGGCTAGAGAAGCCTGTTCATTGAGATCAGTCACCTCATCTTTGGTCAATCTTTGTTGCGCATATCGCAATGACTCCTGGGGAAATGGTTGTGTCGGCCAGGTCTCCTCTCCGGGAATGTCACTTTCTGGAACAGGCAATTCTTCGATGGGAAAGACCGGTTCACCAGTAAGGCGGTCCAGCACAAACAAATGTCCCATTTTACTCGGCTGCGCTACTGCATCAATTATCTTTCCGTCCTTTTCTACCTTCACTAAATTGGGAGGACAAGGTAAATCGTAATCCCAGATGTCGTGATGCACAACCTGATAATGCCAGGCTTTTTTCCCACTTGCTGCATCGAGGGCCAGTATACAATTGGCAAACAGATTTTGACCCTTCCTATCGCCACCCCAATGATCGTATGCGGCAGAACCTGTCCCACAAAAAACCATTCCGCGTTCTTCATCCAGGGTAAAACCACCCCAAGCGTTGGCACCTCCCACACGTTGCCAGGCATCTTCTGGCCAGGTATCGTA
>JABDLW010000217.1 GCA_013001805.1 Saprospiraceae bacterium
GGTTTGGAAGGTTTGGTCCGGCAAATGCCCCATGCATCCTTTCCTTTTATCGTGAGCAATTACGATTTTAGAGACACCGTTCTCCATGAAAAGACCTTGCTTTATAAGGTATTCGATAAAGCCGGTATCCGGGTGGGTGTACTTGGTGTCGGAATCGAATTGCAGGGCCTGGTTCCCGAAAAACTCTTTGGTGCCACTCAATATCTCGATCCTCTGGACCGGGCTACCGAGACGGCCGATCTTCTGCGGCACGAGCAAAAATGCGACTATATTATTTGCCTCTCGCACCTGGGCTATAGGTATGCTGGTGATCGCATTGATGACCTCAAATTTGCCAAAGGCTCCCGTAACATTGATCTGATCCTGGGTGGTCATACACATACCTTCATGAGGGAGCCCGAGGTGCTTTCTAACCAGGAGGGGAAACCCGTAATAGTCAATCAGGTAGGCTGGGCTGGTATAATGCTGGGAAGGATCGATGTGCACTTTGAAAAGAACCGGCCGAATCGATGTGTTACGTGTAAAAATCAAGTCGTCAGGTAAATTTCATTGATCTACGGACAAGTATACATTATAAATTTTTATAATGGATTATTCAAAAAAATAATTGCAGAGCAATCTTCACTCTAACTTGACTTTAAGGAGATTATACATTATATTCAGCATTAATTTAATTTTTTTTTAAATAAATCATTTGTGTAAGTTCGGTTTACAAATATTTTTTTTCAAATTTGTTTTCAAGTTAAGAGACTGTAAGCAACCCCAAGCAAATTTTGCTTGAAACTAGACCCGCGTTTTCCGATTTTAGGTGATGTAATTTTTATTGTTGTAACGCTAGAAATAGATTGCAAAGAATGGTAAAGGACTGTCATAGCATCTGGGCTAATTGTCTTCAGATTATCCGTGAAAATGTAAATCCTCAAAGCTTTAAGACCTGGTTTGAGCCAATCAAACCGGTAGGCTTGGATGGCGCTTCACTGACAATCCAGGTGCCGAATCGCTTCTTTTACGAGTGGTTGGAAGAACACTATGTCACCTTGTTGAGAAAGGTCATTAAAAGCCAGATAGGTGAGGATGCCAACCTCGAATATCAAATTCTGCTACGTACCGACCATGTGCAACCTAATTCATCTTCAGGCAATGCTCAGGGTGCCAACGGGGCAGCCACTGTCACCGTCGATCAGCAGGAGATCAAAAATCCTTTCGTCATTCCCGGCATTCGTAAGCTCAAAATAGATCCCCAGTTAAATCCCAAGTATGTTTTTGATACCTACATCGAAGGAGATTGCAATCGATTAGCCCGGTCAGCCGGTGTGGCGGTAGCTAAGAAACCGGGAGGAACTTCCTTTAATCCATTGGTGATCTACGGTGATGTAGGTTTAGGCAAGACCCACCTGGCCCAGGCCATTGGCAATCAGATCCTGAAAGATCTTGAGCATAAATCGGTACTTTATGTTTCATCCGAGAAATTCACCAACCAGATCATTCAGGCTATTAAGAATAACGCCATCAATGATTTTGTCAATTTCTATCAACAGATAGATGTTTTGATCGTTGATGACATTCAGTTTCTGGCCAATAAGGTGAAGACCCAAGAAATCTTCTTCCACATCTTTAACCAGCTGAGAGATAACGGCAAACAGATTATTTTGACCTCCGACCGGCCTCCCAAAGATCTCGACGGCATGCAGGAGCGTTTGATTTCGCGATTCAAATGGGGGCTGACCGCCGATGTACAGGCACCCGATCTGGAAACGCGAATGGCAATCCTCGAATCAAAAATGATTGATGAAGGCCGGGAGATACCAAACGATGTCATTGAATTCATCTCCTACAATATTCAAAACAACATCCGGGAACTGGAAGGTGTCCTCATATCCATTATCGCACAGGCTTCGCTAAATCGCAGAGAAATAGACCTGGACCTGGCGCGGGATGTCATTCAGAAGTTTGTGACCCAGATCTCCAAGCAGGTGACGGTAGAAAGCATCAAAAATATGGTGGCGGAGTATTACGATATGCCGGTAGAAAAGCTGCATAGTAAAACCAGAAAGCGATCCATTGTGATCGCCCGTCAACTATCGATGTTCCTGGCAAAAAAATTGACCAACAAGTCACTAAAAGCCATCGGCGCCAAGTTTGGCGGTCGCGATCATAGTACCGTCATATATTCCTGCAATGCCGTCCAGGACTTAATGGATATTGATGTACTCATTAAAGACACCGTCCAGGAACTGGAGAAACGGGTGTCGATGAGTATGGCCAGTTAAAGATAGAATTTCGGATCTGGGAGCTCTGCAACCAGCACCAAAAAAACAGGAAAAAGCCAGCCACAAAATCCAAAAGCACAGCCAGAAACAAAGTCCTGAAGTTAGATCCTAGAGCCGTCGATTTTAAATGGGGCTGATCCCGGCACCTCCGATAATCAAGAAATCCCAAAAATCAGGAAAATCTAGGTGCAGACAAGATAATCTAAAAATGAAAAGTGGCTCCCACTGCTGCATTGAAGCCTAAATCATCAGCAAAGTATCGCTGCCGATTTAAGTAATCACGATAAGCGACATTGAAAATATTGTCGGCACGGGCAAAAAAGCGAATCCTGTTTTTGCCCAGATGTAAATCGGTCGATGATTTAAGCGTCATTAAATGGTAACCATCCGGAGCCGGTTTGAAATCCTGCTCATTTAGCAAATTTCCTTGCCGGAAAGTTATTTTACTTTCCAAAGATACCTCCAGATTCTGCAATTGGTTTTTACCCAGTTTTACCGGATTAACTAAATGGTAAGTTACATTGAAAAGTAAATTATTAGGAGGCATAAAAATCAGTGGAATGCCCAGCGTCTGATCCCGTCCTCGTAAATAGCTAAATGCTACTTTCGCATCTACTCTGGGAGAAAGTTCTAGTCTGCTCAATAGGTCAAAACCAAAAATGGTGGCATCGGTTTGCTCATAACCAAAAACCGGAAACGCACCCCGAATGGTGAGCCGGGTTTCATCCGAAGGCCTTAAATATATGAAGTCATTAATTCTATGATAATAAATCAGTGATTCAAAGGAAAATGCCTTACCCTGCTGACCATTTATGCCGATGGTAGATTTAAAGGATTTTTCGGATAATAATTCCGGGTTTCCTTCCTCGATACCACCCACGCCCTGATGCAGACCCCGGCTATAGAGCTCATTTATGGCAGGATTCCTCGTAACAAATCCCGCATTGAGGCTCAGCGATATTTGACCTCCTAAATCAAATCGGCCGCCTGCTGCCAGATTAAGATTATGAAAGGAATTGGTAAAGCGTTCGATCTCCCGGGGTGTGGTTCTACTGATCGTCGGAACACTTTGATGTATATGATCGTACCGAACGCCAAATTCATAAAATGATTTTTCCCCTTCATTATTGATCCAGGCAAATAATCCCGATTCGACCGCAAGATAGTCAGGAATGAGTGGCAGTATACCGGTTTCTATCCGGTTGGTATTATCAATAAAATTTAATTGCGATCCCATATTTAATACCAAATCCTTTCGCAAGCGATGATGATATTTTCCGTCGGCAAAACAGGAAAGCTGCTTCAGGCTCAAAGCAGGAATTTCGGATCGACCACTACGCCGTACATCAAATTCCTTTCTTGAATTAAATTGAGTCGCCATTTTTAATTCCAGCCACTGGTGCTCCCGAAAAAAATATTTAGCCCCCAGGCTTAATAACTGATGATGTACTTCTTGTTTTGGCGCTTCCAGTTTATAGCTAAATTTATCCTCGGTAAATAGTGGCTCGTCCCTTACCAGGGCTTCCTCTAAATCCGTCAAATTACCCAGATGTGATCCACGCAAAATGCCGAGAGTGGTATTAAATGAACTAAAATAAAGTTCAGTAAATAATTTGTCGGCAAATACCTTCTCCAACTGTAACGCAGTATTTGCTTCCCGACGTCCCGTGTTATTAAGAAAATAATCGGCCGTCTTTTGATCTCCGCTTTTTTTTAGTGTGCCATTTATTTTCCAACCCAGAGCCGGAGTATATTGTTGCATTTCCAGATTAAGACCATTGGAGCGGCCATTCGACTCGAAAAAATAACTGGCCCGGCCATGCACATGCGGCTCATGTAAAATACGATTCGGTTCGACTAAAATTAGTCCTCCCAAATTAGATCCTGAGTACGCCAGGGTACTTACACCCTTTAAC
>JABDLW010000264.1 GCA_013001805.1 Saprospiraceae bacterium
TGCCCAATCCAAATATTGTAAAGGCTTGTCACGACGAGACCAATGACCAGCGCGTAAAACGCAAAACCAGTAATCCGCAATGCAGTACGCTCAAATTGATTTCTGGCGGAATTTGGGTTCCCCTTGATTCGTAAAATCATATGGGCTATACCCAGGCCAGAAATAACCTCAATAAAACTGTCGATGCCAAATCCAAATAAAGCCAGGCTTTCATCCTCAAATCCCAAATAGGTGGAAATCAATCCTTCAACCACATTGTAAACAATAGTAAAGATTGCCAGTGCAAAAGCAATTCTGTATTGCCGGTTAGATTCTGTTATTGAAATAGATGTTGCCATATGTGATTTGAAGGTGACAGCCGAGGTTTATTTCACAAGAGAAAAAATAAATTTTTTCTATGTATTTCTCTGCCTCCCCCCCTACCTTTTTTCTTTTTTAAACGCATTCCATAAAAATACGTTCAAAAGCAAACACATTCGACTTCCCTCTTAACATTAGAAATTAGGAGACCACATGAACATAGTGGCTCCAAAGATTCCGATCGCCATCACGATGGTAGAAATCAAGATAATAATGGCTACTGCCGTCTTTCTAAGTCCATCAGATGTACTTTGTGCCAGAAAATACAATTCGAGCAGAATCAGCGGGAGTAAAAAATTGGCGAAGGCCCAAACCATATCGAAAGGACCGTCCAGCTTTTCAGTACTTCCAGCCGGACCCTGATTAATTATGTACCATGCCATCAGGCCCACCCGGAAAAACCAGACTCCATTTGCTACTATAAAGGTCCTAAGCGCCCATTTCCGGTGCGAAACAATATTTCCTGTTCTTGCCCGCTGAATTGCCAAGGCAGCAAATATCATAATCAACACCGCATTGAGGCTAATTCCCAGTGACCCAATCATCGTGGTGGTGCTTTCCCTAACCCACACGAGATACAAGCCTCCCAGGCTGATCATAAAGGCAGTAAAAATAAACAGTCTCCCGTTCCATCGATGGAATGAAATCACGTGCTTTCTGATCTGAGGAACCAATTGTAGCGTGCCACCAAAAGAGATAATGATGGCCATGGCTACATGAAGACCGAAAATTACATTGCCCGCCACATCACTGGGTACGTAACCTTTTAATGTAGTGTCACTCCATACTTCCGCCTCGCCTTGTAATATGGCACCTCCATATACAACAGCAATGTAGTATACAAAGATCCACTGACCCAGGACCGCGATTACAAACCAGAAAGTAGCTGATAAATTTAAAACTGTATCCGCTCGGCTAACTGGTGCAGTAATGACTTTCTCTACGTATGATGAATTCATTCGGCTTCTTTTTTATAGGACGCGGTAAGCAGTATTTAGTTACAAGTGTAGATTTCCTAATCCAATATCCCCGATTACTATTGGGTACCTCTCATTACCCAGTTCATGGCCTGATTGCAAAATCTCTCCCTATTGCGTCCTTTGGAAACCGTTCACAATTTCATCCTCAAGACTTAAAGCGGAAGCACCGATGTATAAAAGTATAATCAAGTTGATACTATTTAACCTTTACATCTGTTGCCAGATGTGACATTGGAAATTCCAGGTGTCGTGTCTGACCCTCCAATTCATAGACAATGTCCATCGTCTTATTTGACATGCTGTGCGACGCTGAAATCGGTGGGACCTGTTCTGTACTGGCGATTATTAGCCAGGCGAAGGTAGGGGTGCCTGCCACCTGTGACTGATATATGGCGGTGGGATTTGCCTGTCTCTCATCGTAATCCGCACTGTACCAACCTTGAATTTCGGGTGCCTCCTGTCCGCTCACGATCTTCACATCCCATTCGAGGTCTCCAAGTGGTAGAATCATTAAATTGGGCCGATCTGAGTTTTTGGTCAACGCCTGATTGTCACTGAGAGTTAACTCGCATTGAGGAGCAAAATGCCACAACACAGATATCTGATGTGGTTTGTTCATTTCTAAATTATCGACTACCAGCCATTGATGGTTTTTTATGTAAACGATGGACCGCCGGTGCACAATCTCATCATCAATTCCAGTAAATCCATGACTAAATGTACCGGTGGCAAAATCATGTAGGTCCCTATTTAGATAATCAAGTCCTGCAACGAGAGGTTGGCTTGCCGTCAATGGTCCGGCATTTTGCCCAGCATTGTCAATTAAAATAACATTATGAGAAAAAGAGCTGCGAAAATATCCCCGCCAGGTTTTGGGATCAAAACTAAAATAATCGCGATGAGTATACCGACCTCCATCCACCAAAAGATCGTGACCGAAGGCGCTAATAGATAAGTGAAGCATATCACGATGCTGATGACCTGTCCCATAAGGACCCTGATCAAAAAAAGTCCAGTCTGCATCTGCATCCCAACCACTTCGCATTATGTTGATACCTGCCCAGGGAAAGGACACCGAAGGGCCCGTATCCGGTTTCGATCCTTTCTTACCATTGGTTGCAATATATATCCAATCCGTCCGGTTAAATTTATCTGCAGCCAGCAAAACTCGCTCACGGAGATCTTCGCGATCCGAATCATTATTCAGGGGTTGATGGCCATCGGGTCGCATGCAATAGGCCAGATAGTTGTACATAGCTTCTATGCGTTGAAAATAGGCCGGCTCTATTTTTCTTCCTGCCCGTTTAAAATTGTTGGCCAGAGATTCAAATCTACGCAGGGCCACCCATTGTGTTTTTGTAGAAATCTCCACTTGCACACCGTCGGGATACACCTGCCGGTTAATTTCCTTAGTCATGGTTTCCAAAGCATAACTAAGCCACTTTTCTGACTGATTAAATTCTGGAAAAGCCAATCCGGTCAGGGCCAGTCCATTCATCTCCATGGTCGTCCAATTATGTCCCGATTTATGGTACTTTAATAAATATTCCGCTTGTTCAAAGAAACTAGCCAGCATGATTAGCTTCGTTTCAGCTAAAAAGCCCGGCTCGCGAATAAATGCATAAAACAACTGCGGCCAGGAGGCTCCTAACCGTCTTCCGGTATCCAGGGTACGCCATTCGACCTCACCAATGTCGCGGTAGTCGAGATTATCTATTTTATTTAATACCAAATAAATCGAATCATTTTCAGCCGGCAGTGGATGTTGTGTGGCCCAATCAAAAATGATGTCATTAAATAAATGAATGAAGCCTGCATTACCAGTTTCCAGCCAAATACGATGCAAAGCAGGAAGATAGCTTTGGCTATTAAGGGAATAAGCAAATTCAGCATCCACATTTGGACCAAGATAACTCCAGGTCCAACCACCTTCCGGACGCAATGGTATTCTAGCCCGGACACCTCCCACCATGACTGAATCAGCCAAAAAACACTCAGCTACAGGCAAAGCATCCTGGTAGCTCAGGGAATCCAATGCCTCAATGACCCATGAACGATCCAGGCCCTCAAAGTATTCAATTAAAGTCCGGAAAGCGGCGATGGTATCGTGACGAACCAATGCATTCCTGACCTGGCTCAATCCTTCCTGATTAAGATCAATTGCATCCAGAAGCTGCCGCAGACGCTGCGGATGTTCTTGCCAAAGATTATCGATTCCGTTATCATGTCGATTCGAGCAAGACAAACACACTAATAAACATATGCTTGCCGCCAGCATTTTAATGGTTTTTTCCATCGAGTATTATTTATGATTTCTTTGCCTTTTCATTATACAATTCGCCATCGATCTACAGCTCTTGGTCAAGAGTACAATCCACACTACAGGTTAGGATGCCTGGTCTAATGCTACACCAACGCAAGCATCTTCACTCAGGGCAATTCACAATGTAAGCATTTCTGTCAAAGGGAAGATATTGTGTGTTCAAGGTCGGAGTTAAGCATCTAGCAGAACTTTTCAGTTAAGATTTTCATATCCTTACTTCGTGCTTTCCGTTGAATTAAAGAAAAATAAATTTGCAGGTGTGACCGGCACTGGTAAGATGAAATTGTAGATCTTTGTTGCAATTGGATTGCTTCGTGATGTTTTTATTAGATTCACGAACCATTAAATATTTCATCATTAAAAATACCATTCGATGTATTTAGTTAAATCCCTTCTTGTCGGTTTATTCATGTGGTGCACCTTTACAAACACCGGATACGCTCAGGGTGCCATGGCACAAACTCATGAGGAGGCAATTGTTGCCGGCATTGCACCAGACCGGTTAGACCGCTATACTAATTTTCTTAATGAATAAATTGAACAAGGCAGATTAGCCGGTGCCGAAGAGCTGATCTTCCGCAAAGGTGAGATCGTACAGCATGAAGCCTTAGGCTACAAAAATCTGGCAGATAAATCAAAAATGGAAAAAGATCAGATTTTCTATATTCAGTCAATGACGAAACCAATTATTACAGTAGCTTTCATGATGCTCTACGAAGAGGGACATTTTCTCCTGACCGATCCCGTTGCGAAATACATTCCCCAATTTGACAGCTTGAGGGTAAGCACTCATCCGAATAATGGAGCAGAAGGAGAAACTGAACCGATCAACCAACCCATCACTATTTCCCAATTACTTAGTCATACTGCTGGTTTTTCGCATGGGTTGGGTAGAAGTCAATTGGATAGGGACATTATGCAAGCCTTGTATTTCCAAGCACAAGGTAGCATTGAAAGCCGGGTAAAGACTCTACTGAATTTACCGCTGATCGGACAACCAGGTCAACAATGGTATTATAGCGCGTCTCCAGATGTTTTAGCTCTACTGATTGAGAAATTTAGTGGCATGTCCGCGGCACAATTTCTTCAAGCGCGGATATTTGATCCTCTGGATATGAATTCTACAGGATATAATGTCGCAGCACCGGATTGGGCACGCGTTACCTCTCTGCATCAATTTAATGATGATGGAAAGCTGATCACCAGCGAAAGGCAGACGCCCGCGGAGGGAAATGTTGTATTTGGCGGTACTCACGGACTTTTTTCGACGGCTTCGGATTATCTTAAATTCTGCAAGATGCTTTTAAATGATGGCGAGGGGAATGGACAGCAATTACTAAGCCGCAAAACCATCGAACTGATGACAGAAAACCATGTGGGAGATTTATATAGTCCTGGCCAGGGCTTTGGTCTGGGCTTTGGTGTGACAACTGATATTTCCGATAGTAAGGCGCTGGGATCTGTTGGTCAATATTATTGGAGTGGGGCCTTTTGCACCTATTTCTTTATTGATCCCAAAGAAGATTTAATTTCTATATTAATGACCCAGACTGCCCCCTACACTAATTATTACGGCAATAAAATGCGACAATTTGTTTATCAGGCGATTGTCGATTAACCAATGACTTATTAGCTCGTGCCAGTGAATGGAAATAATAAGCCGTAAGACTCATTTATTTTCTATTGGTTAAATTTATAAAATAGATTAACAGACTGCTTTGGAGCTTTAACGTAACAAATCATGAGTAATCTACACGATGCCTTACAAAAGACTACCTCATTTAAGAAATTTGAGGTAGATGATGTTCTCTTTGTAGAATACACCTGCGACCCCGGGGGACCAAAGACAGAGATTTGGTCACATACCAATTACTTTACCTATGTAGTGTCAGGAAGAATGGCTTTGAAAACCCCCACTGAGTCCCATGAAATAAAATCTGGTGAAGCATATTTTATTACCCGCGGTGGATTTATTATTCCTGAATTCTTTGAGGAAGTTTTTTGTGATCTCATCATATTTACTCCCGATGAATTTATCCGCAGTGTGATTGAGAAACACCAAATCCCTCTCATCAATTATAAGTCAGGCCACAAGGCCAAAGCCGTCACACCAGTCCACCTAGACGAAACCCTTAAACAATACTACCATACACTGCTCACCTATTTTCAAAATAATTCGCCACCCTCAAAAGCCTTGTTGAGATTGAAACTGGAGGAATTAATTGTCACCATTCTCACCGGTCGAAATAATCCCGGGATTGCCGCCTACCTGTCCGAACTATACAGCAATCATTTTCCCACGCTACGGTCAATTATGGAAAAAAATTATGCCCGGCATCTCACCCTGACCGAGTTTGCGCGATTATGCACTCGTAGTCTCTCCACTTTCAGACGGGATTTTCAAATTATTTACGGTGTACCACCCGGTCAATGGTTGAAAGAAAAAAGACTTGAATTAGGCAGGCAGCTACTACTTGCAACAACCGATAATATAGAGGACATAGCTTTCGAAAGCGGTTTCAGAAACCGCACCCATTTTATCCGTTGTTTTAAAGAACGTTATCATATTTCTCCCCATCAGTTCCGGTCACAACCGAGTTAGCATACCGTCCCTCAAATATCTTTATAACAAAGACTGCTGTCTTTCACCGTCATCTCATCCACAATCGTGCAGCTTTATCCCGACGAGACCACCACGCCGGCTCACCTGGCCTCTATGGCTATTAGTCTAACATATGCGAATTTAATCTGACAAAAATGTCCCAACCATCTCTATATGCATTTCATTATGAGACGATTCTAGGAGTTTGACACTTAGAGCAACAAATTTGGTGCTCTGAGATACAGGCATAAAAGCATTTCGTGCGAAATTTATCTGTACGGTACTTCTTATTTCCCCGTTCATCCTGATCGTTCACGAAAAGTGGGGGTTGGATGGAGTTAAGAAAAAGAGAACACTGCATAGATTGATTCAAGAACGGAAATACTTAGATTTTGAGGATAAACTAAATATAATGAGAAACATTTTAATTCTATTGCGTCACTGTCAACGTCATTTACCTACCTTATTTATTTTGGTCATGCTAACCACTTCTGCGGATCTCATTTCACAAAGTGAACATATCGGCAGCGGGATACATTCGGCAGATAATCAATTAGCGATTGATATAAATCATTTAACCTATACCATAGCTAACGAGCATGATCAATTTTATTCATTTATTGGAGTGAGGACTCTGGCGATGGTGCATTTGGCAGCACACGATATTTTTAATCTGCAAGATCGAAGATATCATCCATTTTATATACATGAAGTCAATGACACCCCCTTTGATCCCCAGGCTGCCGCTATCGAATCAACGCGGCTCATATTAACCAAATGTTATCCATCACGAGTTGATACAATAAATGAGGTGTGTGACCGGTGGATGGCCACGCTCGATGAATGCCTGGAAAAGGAGAAAGGCAAGTCGACCGGTCAGAAAGTTGCTTTAAAATACCTGGAATACCGTACAAATGATGGCCACGAGAAAAACGGTGATTATACCCCGATGACAAAGCCGGGAGACTACCAATATACACCGGGCTTCGATTGGGTATGGATACCAGATTTTTCCGTGGCGCGTCCCTTTACTCTGGACTCCGTCGCTCAGTTCCGGTCGCCACCACCACCGGACCTGACATCAGAAGTCTACGTTACTTCTTACCAGGAAGTAAAGGATCTGGGAAAGAAGAATAGCAGGAAAAGGACGGAGGATCAGACTAATTTCGCCCATTGGTGGGCAGAATTCGGAGAGCACAGTTGGAATAGAATCGGTAGGATAACTGCCGATGCAAAGGGCCTTCCACTGGTACAAACCAACCGGATGTTTGCACTATTGAATGTAAACCTCTATGACTTATATCTCGCCTCGTTTGACAGTAAATATTACTACGATACCTGGAGACCCTATACTGCCATAAGGCATGGAGAGAAAGATGGAAATCCGCAGACGCAGGGAGATACCACCTGGGAACCGGAAATGCAGACACCACCGTGGCCAGAATATCCATCAGCACATGCAGCTGTCGGAGCTGCGGGCGCAGAAATCGTATCTGCGATATTTGGCACCCCGTATGTTCGATTTAGTATGGAATCAGTGACTGCCCTACCCAATTCCAGGTACCGCCGATATCAGGATTTAGATAAGGCGGCTCAGGACTGTGCCGATTCCAGAATAATGAATGGATATCATTTTAGATTTGCGACGGAGGAGGGAATGCAGCAAGGAAGAAAAATCGCCCGGCATACCTTGGATCATTTTCTACAATTAATTGAAAAATAAAAGTAATGATCCATACGAAGACATACCTATAACATCATGCCTTCTTTAATTAAGTGACTTATATCCTGACGCTTACGCATTAAATCACGTAGGTGTGCTTCCAGACGGTTTAGTGCTTTATGGCCTTTCAGCGCACAAGCTTCATGCCACTGCAACAACAACAGCCAGGTCTCAGGAAACTCGCTTATAGCCTGATCAACTGCACTGTCCATTTGTCGCTTGTCCAGGTGCCCTTCTCTGGCTTTACTTGACAACTCATAGAGATTATTCTTACGTTTTTGTGCTTTATTTTCATTACTGATTTTTGTTTCATATTTAACTTCATGAGTAATTAAATCAAATGAATTTAAATCGGCCGGACCGGCGAAACCACTAATGATCTCTTTACCTACAGCCATGTCAAAAACACCTTGATCAGGTCGAAACAAGATCTTATCCTGAAATTGTACCAGGCAATCTTTAAATCTGATAAGCAGTATTTTTCCTTGTAAGTTTCTGATGCCCGTGATTACATCACCCTCTACAGTGACACCTCCAACAAATTCAAGCTTCACTTTCTTACCCTCGTAAATATTATATGCCTCTAAATCCCGGGGAGACATATCTTCTATAGCCAGATTAATGCCTTTCAATTTTCCCACGGGACTTCCGAAACCATCCGGATGATTGAGGGTTCCATGGCCAATCAATTCCTTTTCCCGGTAGGCTAAAGCTGTAGGACCGCATGTAGAAAAATAAGCTACCTGATTATTAACGGCTGAAATAAAATCAGAAAAGTGACCACTTATTTGAACTCCCGTGCTTAACTCTATGGTACCTAGTTTATCCGAATTTATTAGTCTTTCTATGTCGATCTTGCCCCCACAACGTATGGCCATGGTATTAGCAAATTCTTCCAGCACTAAACTCAGGTGAGCAAAATCTGGCGTTACAAAGAGTTGTGGCTGTGGTTTTGTGTAGTCGAAGTTTTGTTGCGCACAATGGATCGTGTAGGGAATTTTTTTGACTTTTTCCGACATACACCACTTACTCTCACCAATCGATGATAAAAGACCAGCTCCGTATATTCTATATTGATCCAATTGACCTATCAAGCCATATTCTACGCTCCACCAATGCAAGTTGCGAATGGCATTCATCTCGGAAATCGTCTGGTTCGCTTCCTGCAGTTGCACAACCTTTTTCTCCGCACTGGCTATATCCTTTGCCGTGGCTTCCTCGTTCTCCTTCAGTAGCGTCAATGACTTTACGGCCTCATATAATTCATCATCTATTGTTGATGAAATAGCTTTGCAGCCAATCTGACCCAGTCTGCGTAAAAACTCTGAGTATTCCGGGTTTGCGATGATGGGAGCGTGACCGGCAC
>JABDLW010000279.1 GCA_013001805.1 Saprospiraceae bacterium
TATCTGTCCACAAACAAATCCCAGGTACCGGGCACTTTTTCATAATTCAACCTGGCTTCTTTCTCCTGATTTAAGAAAACACCGATAATTTTACCTGCCGCACGTTCAGCCATGAGATCGATAGGAAAATTGTTTATCACACCTCCGTCAATCAGCAAGCTATTACCTTGCACGACCGGTGGGAAAATAGCCGGAATGGAAATACTGGACCGAATGGCCTTTTGCAAGGAGCCCTGCGCAAAAACTACCGGGCAGATTTTACTGAGATCACTTGCCACGCAAAAAAATTCAAGCCAAAGGTTTTCAATCTTGGTATCACGAAAAACCTCATTGAGCATTTTATCCAAAGTTCTGCCCCGCAAGAGCGAAACCATGGGAAAAATATTATAATCGGAAAGAGGTGTAGGATTACGCAAAAACATCTTCCGGGTCACTGAGCGAACATCTTTCGCATCCAATCCTTTTGCAATGAGGCCTCCAAAAACAGCACCGATACTGGTGCCTCCTATTATGTCAAGTGCTAAGTCTGCTTCCTCCAGAGCCCGGTAAACGCCCAGATGTGCAATTCCCTTAGCCCCTCCACCTGACAATACCAGTCCATGAGACTCGCCGCAGATGAAACGCGCCAGCCGGTCAATTTCACCAGGCTCGCCCTCCTTTAAATGACGGTATCCATGTACATCACGATTCTCTAACCAGTTTTCAGTGCCTTGCGGGATATCAGTACGATTCATTTTCGCCGGATGCACTAAGATCAAGGTTCGTTCGGCCATCACTTCCCCATCGTAGCTGTTCAGGTATCTTTGTTCGACGGAAGATAGTTCCGGAGGATCTCCAGCTCTGGCTAAAAGTAGTACCTCGTCGGCATGCCGAAGACATTTTTCTGTCCATTCGCTCTCAGAGTGATCCGCCGCATATAAAACATAGTCATGCAACGCTTCCTGTTCGTCTAGCCAGGCAGAAAGGTCCAGATAATGATCCCTGTGAGTTGAATCCATAGAAAACAAATCCACACCTAACATTTCATTAATTCTCCCCGGTGTCAGTAAGAGAACTCTCTTTTTTCTTCTCTCGAGTGAGAGACATAGTTGCTCAATAAATGGAACCGAATCAATGGAATCAGAAATACTCAATAATGCAATGCTGACGAAGCGACGGGCATAGCGCTGTTTCAAATTCTGCCGCTTCAGTCTTTCGATAATAAGTCTGGTAATGTTAGCGCTGATCCCCGGGAAACGAATACTCATCCGCTCAAAATCATCCTTTTCCAATTTCACCAAAACACTATCCCGCACTGCTTTGACGGAAGCACTGCGATTTTCTCCCGTAAAAATCGCCATTTCTCCTACTGTTTCTCCGCGGGAAATATCCCCTACCACGGAGAGCAGACCCTCTTCATTCTTCAGAATTACCTGCAACCGTCCATTAATTAATATATATAGGCTGTCTCCCGGATCATTCTGATGAAAAAGCCACTCACCGGCGAGAATTTCCTGCCAGTGAAAATAGGTGGATACTTCTTCATAAACTGATTGATCAAAGACACCGAAAATCCTGGATATATTTTCTCTTAGCTTACTTTGAAATATTTTTGACTGGATTTTCAAAACTGTAGAATTAATAATTCTAAATCTGTAAACAGGAAACATAGGAAAATTTCCACAGCAATAAAAATGGGTATCGAATCTAGACCGAAGTAATAAGATGCTTTAACTACCGTCTGAGCCGGCAGTGAATCTCTTGCCATAACGTACTCCAACCACAATAATGATCAAGGTACATGCCATAAGAATAAGTGCCACCGGCCGGTCGAAGAAGCTCATCATATTCCATTTTGATTTTATCGCACTTACCATAAAGTTTTGTTCTAAAATCGGACCGAGCACCATACCCAACACCACCTGAGCCAAGGGGAATCCCCCGCGTTGCAGGAGAAAAGCCAGCATACCCATACCCCCCATGATCCAAATGTCACGTACGTCATTATTAATGGCGTAGGCACCCACCATGCATAGTGCGGTGACAACAGTAAGTAGCAGGGGCATCGGAGTCTTAATGAGCCGTTTTGCCATCAAAGCACTCAGGTAACCATAAAAGGGTAATAATAAAAGATTAGAAATAATAAAAGTGAGATACAACGACATGATCAACCCAGGTTGTTGATCAAATAATAAGGGTCCCGGACTGATCCCTTTCATCATAAAAACACCCAGCACAATGGCTGTCACTGTGTCTCCGGGTAACCCCAAAGAAAGTGCCGGAATCCAGGCGCTGGCCACTGCCGCATTATTAGAGCTTGTACCCGAAAGGATTATCTCGTCATCTGCCACGTCGTCGCTCTTACCGCGTTGCCGGATCTTTTCCAGACTGGTCGAAACCCAAGATCCGATATCCGCTCCCGCTCCGGGTAAAAACCCCACCAACACACCCACGAGTGAAGAGCGGATCACCAACCATTTTTTCTTAACGATAAGAAGTAACGGTTTGATGAAAAAAGCACGAGCCGATCTTTGTGTTTTTAACTCGACATCAAAGTGTCTCCCGGGATTAAACAAATGATTTAGCACTTCCGAAAATCCAAACAGGCCGATCATGGCCACGATATAATTAAGCCCACCCATCAGTTGGGTACTACCAAAATTAAAGCGGGGAAATCCCAGAGTAGGATCAACTCCCACGGTAGAAAAAAGAATACCCAGTAAAAGTGATACCAGAGACTTGAGAGTAGACCCTCCCGAAGCGAAAACTCCGGCGGTAAGACCCAACACAGCTATCCAAAAATACTCAAACGAACTAAATTGACGAGCCAACGTAACAATGGCCGAAGCAGTGAGAATAAGCAAAAGAGATCCGATGATTCCACCTACTGCTGAACCTATGGCACTTAAACCCAATGCATATAGCGGGCCTTCTTTTCGGGAAAGTCCAAAGAGTTTATCAAAATATGCTGCACTTGCCGGAGTACCGGGAATACGTGCAACGGTAGAACCAACGTCGCCCGCAAAAATGGCTACCGAGGATATGGCTATAATGGCAGGTAATGCGATGGCGGGATCGAGAAAAAATGCAATGGGAATGAAGAGGGCGATAGCTAAAGTTGCAGTAAGTCCGGGAATCGCACCGAAAATAGCACCGTACAGCCCCCCTAGTAAAAGAGCTAAAATACCTTGAACGCTAAATAATTCGGTCATAAGGGTACGTGCAGAATTTGATTAAAAATCAAATAAATAAATGCGGTGGTTAGTAAGGTTACCAGAATTGCCTTGACTATCCTCAGCCTCATAAGAAGGCCCACTATTAATATGGCGATTGCCAAAGCCGGTAAAAATCCCAGAAATTGTTGTAAAAAAGGAAAGACGACAATGACAGCAAGCATGAGCAAAACAATACGCCAATTACCTTTTTCGAATGACGCCGTATCGTTAATAGCCCTGGGCCTGAAGGCCGAAATCAACAAAAGCACACCAGCTAAAATCAAGAATCCTCCCAGCACACTGGGAAACAATCCTGGCCCCGGATGTCCTTCCGGCAAAACGGGAAATTGACGTGAAAAAATAAATACTAAAATACCAATGAGTAATACAAAGGTAGAAGTTAATATATTGATTGTCTTTCCCTTTTCCAAGATTTATCCCTGCTTTAATCCGGCCAGACCCATTGCCTCTTCATTTTTTTCGTGTTGTGACTTTATGAAATCCAATAACTCCTGCCCCTGCAATGGCCGAATATTAGATCCTGCCGTATTCAATGCGGAAATAAATTCTTCATCATCCATCGCCGCTTTAATTCCGGCTTCCAATTTAAGTTTGATGTTTTCAGGGAGGTTTTTTGGAGCACAAACAGAAACCCATCCGCTGGACTGCCAATCTATGCCGTTTTCTTTAAGTGTAGGAACATTGGGAAATTTCTTAAGTCTTTCATCAGCCATTACGGCCAATGTCTTAACCTGGCCAGCCTGACGTAAGGCATCTACTTCGGACATGGAGGCAGTGACGACATCTACCCCGCCAGCCAGCAACTCTTGCAAAGCCGGTGCGGCACCCTGACTCGGTACCCAGGGCATATCTGTGTCCAATAGTCCTGCAGCGGTGAGAAAGCCAATTCGAGCCAAATCCCATATAGCTCCACGGGCCGTACCTGATGCCTGAATATCACCAGGATTCATCTTTATGGCCTGAATCAAATCATCAATATTGTTGTATGGCGCATCGGCCCTCACCGTCACCGATGCCGCATTGTCTACCACCAAACCCAACGGGGTGTAGTCCTGATATGTCAGATCGGTGAGGCCCATGTTGTGCAACATGGTGATCTCAACCGTCACCGCACCAATAGTATAACCGTCAGGTTTAGCTTGACTGAGTGCCAGGTGACCGATCACTCCTCCCCCACCAGTGCGGTTGATTACATTGACACTGGCTCCGATATGTTTTTGCAAGACGGCAGCTAAAGCTCTGGAACTAAGGTCTGTCATACCCCCCGCAGCCCAGGGCACCAGAAGGGTAATAGGTCGAGTGGGGAAATTGTCACCATTGGCGTCTCCGGGATTGTTGCATCCCGAGGCTGCCGCCCATAAAATGGCGATTAGAAAAAACCAGCTGAGTACTTTACTTTTCATTTCCTGTTTAAATTTTGATTATGGGCGACTGAAAAGATAGGAAGAATTTTAGAAAAGGCAGAAAATTAGAATCCTGGTGAATGTGTCTGTCTCATATGGGCATCCTAGCTTCAGCGACTTCGCCCCGTGTCTCGGAACTTTTCGAGTAGCTGCATTAATTCAGCAACTTTCTCCGGGTTTAAAGCATAGAGATTATCAGATTCAGCTAGATCCTGCTTCAAATTGTATAATTGTCCCACCGGTTCGTTTTGCCGGGGTTCAATTAAGGAAGGTTCGGAAAATCCTCCGGATCCCAGGCCTGCAATCAGTTTCCATTCACCTTGCCTTATTGCAAAATAATTTTTCGAGGAATGCTGAATTAAAGCTTCGGGTGCTTGATAATTTCCCCGCCCCGAAAGTAATGGCCATATACTGTGACTGTCTTCTCCTTGATTTTCCTCCAGCTGAAGTCCCAGGATATCAGCACAGGTTGCCATCAAATTAGTTAGACTAATTACCGTGTCACATTTTGATCCAGCTTCAATTTTGCCCGGCCAGCGAACGATAAAAGGAATCCGGTGTCCACCTTCCCAGGCATCAGCTTTCATACCCCGCAAAGTCCCGGCAGCCTGATGATTATATTTCTCAACCAGAGCCGCTGTCCAAAATGGACCATTGTCACTTGTGAAAACAACTAGGGTATTTTCGTCCAAATCATGTTCGCGAAGTTTCTGCAAAATCTCACCCACCATGGCATCTACCATGCTGGTAAAATCTCCATAAGGTCCGGCATAACTCGTATTTTTGAAGTCTGCGGTAGGTACCCAGGGAGTATGTGGCGATGGAAAAGGCAAATAGAGAAAAAAAGGTTCTTTCTTTTCCACTGAGCATTCGACAAATTCAATTGCTTTCTTCGTAAATGTTGGTGTGACCTGAACCATGTCGAAATCAGGAGCTATTTTTCCCGCCCGCCAAAAAGCACCGGTGTAACCAGTATTCAAATCATTTCCCGGAGTATATTCCGATGGCGAGGCCACCAGTATGTCGTCTTCCAAAAAACAATAGGGATCCATATCGAGTGACGCCGGTAAAATGAAGGAATAATCAAAACCGTGATTGAGTGGTCCATCGGTCGGCTTTTTTGAAAAGTCAATATATTGCGGATCCATCTCAGTGACCATCCCTACGTCATTAACCTGATTAGCATCTGAAGGCACCGAATCCTTATATTCGTCCCGGACCACCCAATCCAGGCCGAGATGCCACTTTCCCACCACGCCGCAATGATACCCCTGGCCCTTTAAGAGATGGGCAACGGTCATACGCTCCGGTTCTATAAGTGCCCGGCCATACCCTCTAAGTACGCCCACTGGCAATCGACTGCGCCAACAATAACGACCGGTCAGGATTCCGTACCGGGTTGGTGTACATACTGCTGCCGGAGCATGGGCATCGGTAAAAAGCATTCCTTCACGGGCAAATTGATCCAAATGCGGTGTATTAATCTTTGAATTAGAATTATAACATCCCAGATCGCCCCAGCCAAGATCATCGGCGAGAATGTAGATAATGTTAGGTGGCTTGGTTTCCTGCGTCAACTCAGTGGCACATCCAAAAAGAAACAAAATCAAGATGATACCAAATGAAATATGTCGCATGTTTAAAGGTTTTGAAGATGAGGCGCCTTATTTAGAGTCCTCCACCTCTTGTAGATAAGAAAAATGTAAGTCCTTCATTTCTTTTACGATCTCCGGATATTTTAGTGCCAAATTATTTTGCTCGCCAATATCTGAAGAAAGATCCACCAGGTAGTAAAGATCATCGGCTCTATTCTCAGGTGCATTCCTCTTGAGAGAGGTATCCTGCGGATCATAAAGCAACTTCCAATCCCCTTTTCTAATAGCCCACTGTTTATTAAAAGTCCAGTGAAAAACCTCGTGCGCGTCCTGATGGTTCTGATTTTTTATCAGCGGCAGAATACTTGTTCCATCTATTTTGTGGCGAGGGGCCGGGACGTTACAAAGCTCGGCAATGGTTGGTAGCCAATCGGCAGCGGTGGCCATTTGACTGCGTACCTCGCCCTGGGGCAGGTGACCTGGCCAGGAAATAATGGCGGGCACCCGGATACCACCTTCAAACAAAGAGCCCTTAGCTCCACGATATGGTCCGGCACTACCCCCTCCAAAATGTGCCCTTTCTTCCGTGGAATGACCGTGATCGGACTGAAAAATAATGATCGTATTTTCCAGAACACCAAATTCCTCCAGTTTCTTTAAAAGTTTTCCAATATATTCATCTGTAGTGGATACAAATGCATTGTATAAATTCCTGGGATAAGGTATATTTTTGTCATTGTAATATTGCAGCCACGCGGTAGTGCCCTGGTACGGATAATGCGGACTATTCATCGCATAGTACAAGAAAAAAGGTTGATCTGCATTAGCCTGAATGAACGCAGCTGCTTCGTCCAAACAAAGTTGCGGAAAAAAAGCTCCCGGTTTAAATATCTCTTCTCCATTTCTGTATAAATCATGGCGGTTAGGTCCATTCCAAAAATAAAAATGAGAATAATTGTCAATACAACCGACCAGGTGTCCAAAGGCGTAATCAAATCCCTGGCCGTTCGGCTGCAATTCCTCGGTGTAACCTAAGTGCCATTTTCCAATCAAAGCGGTGGCATAACCCGATTCTTTCAGCATTTCTGCCATCGTAATTTCCGAAGCCGGCATACCATTCCTGGGCCCGATGCCACTACCTACGTTACCCGGTACTCCGGCACGGATAGGTGTCCTCCCGGTAAGTAAACAAG
>JABDLW010000062.1 GCA_013001805.1 Saprospiraceae bacterium
CGATAACCAATCGACCCGCATTATATTTTCTAAGCAGGATACTCAACAAAATTTCTCGGCGTCTCATAGAGTCTGATGGTCAATTCGTATTTTTCATCCAATTGCTCCCTGAGAATATTCCAAATAACAAAGCAAATGTTTTCTGCGGTAGGATTCAACGTTCGAAAGTCTTCGACGTCGAGATTGAGATTTTTATGATCAAACCGGTCCTCAACATAATCTTTGATCATTCGTGATAAATCCTTTAAGTTAATTACCATCCCTGTTTCAGGATCAATTTCTCCGACTACCTTGACCACTAAATCGTAGTTATGTCCATGAAAATTGGGACTGGTACAAACACCAAAGACTTCCAGGTTTTTATCATGAGTCCAATCCGGGTTGTATAATCGATGAGCAGCATTAAAATTTGCTTTGCGAAATATGGCAATCTTCATCCTCCAATGTGGGTTTTATAAGGCAACAAAGATAGAATAAGGCAAAGAAGTCATGAATGTTTTTGCAAGACACTGCCTAATTTTGTATAATTTTAGCTTGCGAAGCCATCATCTGCCAGATGTGTGGTAGAACTGAGTAAAAATGCAACTTAACTATTCATTTGGATCTCTAAAGTCTGAATCATTTAGTTAAGTCTCTGATAAATAGATGTTTAGTAAAATAATTCCGACATTGTAAATCGGTTGTTGATCATCAAAAAATGAGTTATTTGTACGATATCATGACAATGTTTGAAGTTAGGCAGTTGCCTTACAAGTGAATATCTGATAACTCCAGTCACCGCATTTTTTTCATTTCGAGAACACGTCACCCAGGCAGAAGTAGGAGCTGACTAGCACCAAACATTATGCTATTCAAAGACGTTGTAGCGCAGGATGAGGTCAAAGATTTTCTGAGAAAGGCGATCACCAGCCGGAGATTGCCACATGCATTATTATTTCTGGGGGAAACAGGGAAAGGGACACTCTCCATGGCCCTCGCTCTGGCTCAATATATTCTCTGCGAAAATAGAGCAGATATCGATGCCTGCGGTGTATGCAATCATTGTCACAAAGCAGGCAAGTACATTCATCCCGATATACATTTCACCTACCCAACCATTGGTAGCAAAATGACCAGCGGTGACCTGCTGCCAGAATGGCGAAAATTCCTGGGTCAAGGATCCTATCAAAATGTTCAGGAGTGGTATGCTGCCATAGATGGTGAGAACAAGCAAGGGAACATTACCAAGAGTGAATGTGACCGGATTCTAAAAATTCTGAGTCTTAAAACCTTTGAAGGGAGTCATAAAATATTGATTATTTGGATGGCTGAATTCCTGGGTGCCCAGGGTAATCGACTGTTGAAGATACTAGAAGAACCTCCGGAAAACACACATTTCATTCTCATCGCCGAAAGACAGGATGAATTGTTAAATACGATCTTGTCACGTTGTCAGATCATCTCATTTCGACCTGTCCCTGACCCCGCTATCGCCCGCTATCTTATGGAAACTTCGGTGACAGACCGCAACACAGCAACTCAGATCGCTTACCTTTCAGAAGGGAATATTATCGAGGCAATGACCTTGTCACAGCATACTAATGAAAAGATAACCGACCTCTGGATAGAATGGATGCGCATTGCTTATAAAGGATATGGGTTGGAGGTCAACCCATGGGTGGACGCATTTTCCAAGTTAAATCGTGAGTCGCAAAAAGCCTTCATGCATTTCGGGTTGCACTTCCTGCGCGAACTATTACTTTTTAAAGTCGATAATTCGCATACCATTAGGCTATTGGAGCGAGAGAAGAAAGCACTGATTAAGATGTCTGATATCATAAACTCTGATACTATCAATAAAATCATTGATATGATCGAGCAGAATGTATTTCATCTGGAAAGAAATATAAACAGTAAAATACTCTTATTGGATAACAGCATAAGAATACATTATTTGTTACGTAACCAGAAACAGCAATTATCTGCTGTACTCTCGGTGTAAATTATAAAGAGATGAGTTGTTCAAGTTGTGGAAGTGTGGGTGGTTCAAAACCAAATGGTTGTAACAGCAATGGAGGTTGTTCCACCGGTGGCTGTAATCGTCTAAATACCTACGATTGGCTCGCTAAAACCGAATTGGAAGATTTTAGCACGTTTGACATTATCGAGGTAAGTTTTAAGAATGGAGCACGGAAAGATTTTTACAAAATGCCGCCAAATCACCATTTTTCTTCAGGAGAAATGGTTGTGGTTGATAATGGTAGTGGCTATGATGTTGGTCGCATCAGTCTGACCGGCCAGTTGGTACCATTGCAAATGAAGAAGCGTAAAGTTACCCATGATCGCATCATGCATCCGGTGGTTAGACGTGCAAACCATCGCGATATGGAAAGATTGGAAGAGGCCAGGGGACTTGAGAAGAAAACGCTTGTAAGGGCGAGAGCCATCTCAAGAATGCTCGATTTGGAAATGAAAATCAGTGATGTCGAATTTCAAGGTGATAAACGCAAGGCAACTTTCTATTTTACAGCAAATGGCCGGGTTGACTTTCGAGAATTGATCAGGCATTTTGCTAAAGAGTTTCGGGTTAAGATTGAAATGCGTCAGATCGGATCAAGACAGGAATCTTCTCGAATAGGCGGCATTGGGTCATGTGGAAGAGAGCTTTGCTGCTCTACCTGGCTAACTACTTTCCGCAGTGTCTCTACACGAGCTGCGCGATATCAAAACCTGGCAATAAACCAATCCAAGCTTTCAGGTCAATGTGGACGACTCAAATGCTGCCTTAATTATGAGCTAGATCTCTATACAGAAGCGTTGGATGACTTTCCGATGAAGGCAGAAGTGCTTAAATCGTCGAATGGTACGGCCCATTTGATCAAGATTGACATCTTTAAGAAACTGATGTACTATACATTTGAGGACAAGAGGGGTAAAATAACAATGCTAACCTTAAAACCCCAAAGAGCCCGGCAAATACACCAGGATAATCGCCGTGGTATCTTGCCCGACAATATTGAAGATAGCATCAAAAAAGCTTTGGCAGAACCGGCCATAGATTTTGAAGATGTGACTGGCGGTGTCGAACTAAAGGAACTACCAAAAACTAAGCGCCGTAAAAATAACAGGAATAAAAACCGTTCGAAAAGGCGAGGGGGACAACCATCCCAGAATCCACGAGGACAGAAAGGCCCCAGAAGACCGCCTAAAAACAATAAAAAGTAATAGATGCAATACGATGTAGTCATTATCGGCTCAGGGCCGGGCGGATATGTAGCCGCTATTCGCGCCGCTCAGCTTGGTCTAAAAACGGCTTTGGTCGAAAAGTACAAGTCCCTGGGGGGCACCTGCCTCAACGTTGGCTGTATACCTTCAAAGGCTCTTCTCGATTCCTCTGAGCATTATCATAACGCAGAAAAGAATTTTGAGCAACATGGCATTATTCTAAAATCAATCGTAGCTGACCTTGCTAGGATGGTAGAACGAAAAAATGAGGTGGTGAGCCAAACAGTCTCAGGAATCGAATTTTTAATGAAGAAGAATAAGATCGATGTTTTGCATGGGATCGGATCTTTCAAGGATCCTCATAACATTGTTGTCACTGATGATGAGGGAAAGACAACTGAACTATCGACCAAGAAAACCATCATTGCCACCGGGTCAAAACCAATCACGCCAGCGGCTTTTAACTATGACAAGAAAAGAGTAATTACCTCGACCGAAGCACTGCAGATAAGCAAATTACCCAAGAAGATGGTAGTAATCGGTGGGGGCGTAATCGGATTGGAACTGGGCTCGGTTTTTGCCCGACTGGGAACAGAAGTCGTGGTTGTCGAATACCTGGAACGGATCATTGCAGGAATGGATGTAGATTGCAGTCGAGAGCTTACGAAGTCACTCAAAAAACTGGGGATGACGTTTCATCTGAGCCATATGGTCACCAAAGTACAAAGTAGCAAAACCAACGTTGCGATTGAAGTGCAAAAAAGAGATAGCGATGAAACATTTGAACTCAAGGCAGATTACTGCCTGGTGGCCATAGGTCGCAGACCATTTACCGATGGCCTCGATTTGGATAAAGCAGGAGTCAAACTAGACGAAAAAGGCCGGGTGATTGTGGATGAGTCTTGCCTAACTAGTCACGCGGATATCTATGCCATAGGTGATGTGATTCGGGGAGCAATGTTGGCTCATAAAGCAGAAGAAGAAGGCATTTTGGTTGTCGAGCAGATTGCTGGTCAAAAACCACACATCAATTACAACCTGATTCCCGGTGTTGTATACACCTGGCCCGAGGTCGCATCTGTGGGTTACACGGAAGATACATTAAAGGAAAAAGGGGTGGAATACAAAGTCGGTAAATTTCCCTACAAAGCCCTTGGTCGCGCCAGGGCAAGCATGGACATTGATGGCATGGTAAAAATCCTTGCAGATAAGAAGACAGATGAAGTCCTTGGAGTGCACATCGTAGGCGCCAGAGCCGCAGATATGATATCCGAAGCAGTAGTAGCCATGGAATTTCGGGCGTCAGCAGAGGATATTGCACGTATGAGTCATGCCCATCCAACCTATACTGAAGCCATCAAAGAAGCAGCATTAATGGCCACAGAAAACCGGGCCTTGCATATTTGATCAGCATATCAATTATAGGTTTTAACACGACTTCCCGCGCGCAAGGCATAATGGTTGGTGCCATTTTACGTTTTGATGAGGTAATTCCTACTCAATTAATATGCGAATTCTGTGTCTCTTACTGATCTGGCAAACTACGATTACAGCGTTAGGCAAAACGATCGCAGTCGGTCTGGGAGGAGATTTTGCCACACTCGAAGCGGCGGAGTCCAGTATCATTGCGGGTGACACTGTCCTTCTTTTAGACGGAGTCTTTAGCGATGGAACTCAATTTCTTACCCAGCTGAATGGAACGGTAAATGCACCCATTGTCATCCGGGCCCAGAGCTCGCATGGCGCAATCTTTCAAGGAGGTACGGAAGCAATCCATCTGGTCAACTGTTCATTTATCGAACTAAATGGACTTGTTATCCAGCAACAGACCGGAAATGGTATCAACATAGATGATGGTGGTGATTATACAACACCTACTCACCATATATCGATCGTGAACTGCATTTTTCAAAACATGTCTGGCAGTGGAAATAACGACTTGCTCAAACTATCCGGTCTGGACGATTTCTTAATAAAGAATTGCGCTTTTATTAACGGCAGTCCCGGAGGCAGTGGTATTGATATGGTTGGTTGTCACCAGGGTATTATTGAAGATAATTTCTTTGACCAGGCAGGCACAAGCGGGATACAGGCCAAAGGAGGCACCCGGTTTATCCGGATTCAACGGAACACTTTTAAAGACATAGCACAGAGAGCTATAAATCTGGGAGGCAGCACCGGTTTACAGTTCTTTCGTCCCCCCTTACCAGATCCTATTACAGATGCATTCGAAGCGGCGGATCTCGAAGTTTTCAGCAATGTCTTTATTCGCAGCTGGTCACCACTTGCATTTGTGGGATGTGTAAGAGTGCAAGTTGTCAATAATACATTTTACCAGCCGGAAAACTGGGTACTTCGAATTCTCCAGGAAACCACCGAACCTGGATTTCTTCCTTGCGGTGATAATCAGTTTCAAAACAATATTGTGCTCCTCTCCCATGACATCACTGAGGTAAATATTGGCCCCGATACAGATGCGACCTCCTTCACCTTCACTAATAATCTTTGGTATAATCAATCTGACGACAACTGGAGTCCATTACTTCCCGTGCTGGACAGCAATCAGGTTATTGGAAATCCTATGTTTCTAGATGCCGCGAATGCAGATTTCAGCATCCCAAATAGTAGCCCGGCGGTTTTAGCGGGCAAGAAGTTTCCCAACCCAACTCACGATTTTGCCCAGCATTCATTCTATGATCCACCTTCCATTGGCGCTTATGAGGGGCATGAATCCATTACAGCGAGTGAATATCTGGTGCAGGACAACCACATCATCATCGGCCCAAACCCAACTGAGAATACCATTGTGATTGATGGTGACTTCAAACATGCCGACATCCAGGTACTGGACCACAACTATATGTTAGTGGATGACCTGTCGCTAAGTGCAACGCCGGTTACGATTGATCTCAATGGGCTCCCCAACGGATTGTATTTTATCCGGATCAAGAGTAGCTTACATGCTGCAATGGAAGTAGTAAGAGTTATCAAAATGGGTCAATAGAATTGAATTGCCTGACCTGCCGTCCAATTTCTCCGGAAATTCTGCTTTCTAAATGGTAATTTAAAGGATATTCTTTTATCCGTACTAAAAACAACTCCAGATGAAACGCAGGCATTTTATTTCAAAAACTCCTCTCGCCGTAGTGGCCCTTAGTTCGGCAGGATTTATAAGCTTCAATGGAAAATCTTATGTGGGCGATTGTCAAACCACTACCGATATTCTGGGACCATTTTACCGGCCGGATTCACCAGTAAGAAATGATTTGGTCATAGAATCCAATCAAGGAGAAATCGTCATGCTCAAGGGAAAAATTATAAATGACGATTGCTCCACTCCAATCGAAAATGCGAAAGTTGAACTGTGGCACTGTAGTGCAGATCAAGTCTATGACAACGAAAGTGAAGACTATAATTACCGGGGCACTACTTTTAGTGCCGCCACTGGTAGCTATTTCTTCCGGACCCAAATGCCAGTCCCTTATGACGCCGGAGGTGGTATGTACCGGCCCGCGCATTTTCATTTGATGATTTCTGCTCCGGGTTACCAAAATTTAATTACCCAACTTTATTTTACTGGTGATCCTTATCTGCAGAAAGATGCTTCTTCCAAATCACCTACCGCCAAGAGCCGGATTTTACAAGTGGAGAAAGAAGCGGATGGCACCCTGCTGGTTCCATTTCATGTGATCATGCAAAAACAACTACCGGTTGATCCTGCTATAATAGATCGTCTGGTCGGAATCTATCATGATAAGACGGACAAAAAGACGACATTGGAATTCTTCAAGCATGAAGACCAGCTCTGGCTTAAAAATGATCTCTATGGATTATTCCTACAATATAAGGGTGAAAATACTTTCATTATACCGGGTACCGGTGATTGGGGCAGTACTGAAATCAAATTTGAAATAAAAAAAGATGGCAGCATGCTAGCTACCAGAACCAGAGACAGCGGAAGAGGTGAAATTCAAGTGCTTCATGCTGTTAAAATGAATCACTAGGCAGATTTATTCACATCCCAGCAACTACTACGACAATTTCTCCCTTGATTTTTTCTTTCGCCGAGGCCCAGGCATGTAACTTCAGGAGCGGACCTCGCACGACCTCCTCGTGTAGCTTGGTTAACTCCCGGCATACGCAGGCAGGTCTAGTCTCACCACAAGCCAGCACTAATTCTGACAAACATCTGACTAGCCGATGGGGTGACTCATAAAGGATAAAGGTATCGTCCAGGCTCGACAAATAGTCAATCCGGCTTTTTCGCCCTTTCTTATGCGGCAAAAACCCTTCGAAGTAGAAGTGGTGTGCAGGCAAGCCAGACAACACTAGTGCCGGAACAAAGGCAGTTGGTCCCGGCAGGCACTGTACCTGGATTTCATGATCCAGACAAGAGCGAATTAGAAGAAAGCCGGGATCGGATATGCCAGGCGTTCCGGCATCGGTAATCAGAGCGGCACTTTGACCGGCAAGTAACTGCTGCGAAACTGAATCCACCACCCGGTGTTCATTCTTCACATGATATGACCGCAGCGGCTTGTTAATGTTCAGGTGTCTCAATAAAATGCCACTCACCCGGGTATCTTCAGCCAGGACAAAATCTACCTTTTGCAGCACTTCAATCGCCCGTAAGGTGATGTCCGCCAGATTGCCAATAGGAGTTGGTATTACGTACAGCATTATGAAAACCTGTTAGGGCGAAAGGAAAAATAGGCTAATGAGAGAAAGATATATAGCACAATCGCCAGACTAACTGCCACCTCTCTCAACAAAACGGCTAATACGACAACCAGGACCAGGTAGATCCATTGAATCTCCAGACCTTTCCAACTTAGTTTCTTGATCTTGAATGAAAAGTGAGGTAAACTAGAGACCATGAGAAAACTAAGCAACATAATACTTAATAGAAGTACCGGGGGATTGATAAAAGCAGAAGAGCAACTTTCGCAGTTACCACTGTGATCAATCAAATAGAGACCACTCACAAAAATAGCTGCCGAGGGAATTGGCAACCCGGTAAAATGACCACTGTCCCTCTGGACCACATTAAATCGTGCCAGCCGGTAGGCACCAAACAACGTAAAGATAAATCCTGTGTAGATCAATAGCGGCAGGCTTTCCGAAATACTCAATCCCGATAACATCTGGAAGTACATCACACCGGGAAGCACTCCGAATGATACTACATCGGCCAAACTATCCAAATCTGCTCCCAATGGATGTTGTTGATTTAAGGCTCTGGCCATCAGCCCATCTAAAAAATCAA
This sequence comes from Saprospiraceae bacterium, assembly GCA_013001805.1. Lineage (GTDB taxonomy): Bacteria > Bacteroidota > Bacteroidia > Chitinophagales > Saprospiraceae > JABDMH01. The sequence goes on from JABDLW010000062.1 coordinate 8,471, forward strand.
ACAGCAGGCACAAACCAACGGATCCGATAGCAAAAATGGGACGATCTGTAAATGCGAAAACGATTCCCAGGCAACCACAAAAAAGATTCAGGAGAGTAAGCACATTGGGTAGCATAGGGATCATAGATCAAATCTAGTAAAAGCAACAGCCCTGCCCATCATAAAGAGACCAGAATATCTCCTAATGAATTGGTTGGAATGGCAACTTTTGAATTGCACTCGCAGGGAATCATGCAACTTAGTAGATGATCAGGACAACGAATGAGGTCAAAATGCCGTCTAACTTAAATGAATAGCGCCAGGTCTTCGGATTGTGACAAATTAGAATATTAATTATACGTTAATGCCTCCGGAACTGCAAACATGCAAATCATATTCGATCGTTATCTTTGAACGCTATTTTGTTCTGTTAATGAAGCACTTACAACTCATTCTATGCTTTTGCTTACCATTGACCT
>JABDLW010000350.1 GCA_013001805.1 Saprospiraceae bacterium
GGGCTAAATTGATTTCAAATGAGAACAAAGACCCTAAGGTGCTCGATCCGTATACTGTTCTAGCCAATACAATTCTAAATTTGGATGCAGTTCTGACTAAAAGCTAAGGATCATGAATCTAATTAAAGAACATCAATTCCTGCAGGCCGGTGTGAAGACAAGAAGACACTTCTTAGAAACCTGTACAACGGGTCTCGGAGCTTTGGCTTTCAGTATGATTGGTTGTCAAAATCAGAAGTCCGATTCACTGACACAAGCATCGATGCATTCGGGTTTGAGTAATGTAGGGCACTACATGGCCAGGGCAAAAAGGGTCATCTATCTCCATATGGCCGGATCACCATCTCAATTGGAATTGTTTGACTACAAACCCACTCTGCAAAGGTTACATGATCAGCCTTGTCCGGAATCTTTGCTGGAAGGAAAGAAATTTGCTTTCATTAGCGGTACACCGAAGATGCTGGGACATCAGGCGGAATTTAAACAACACGGTCACTCCGGTGCCTGGGTATCGAATCATCTTCCTCATTTCAGTAGTGTTGTTGATGATGTCTGCTTCTTGAAAGCTATGCATACTGACGAGTTCAATCACGCACCCGCGCAATTGCTCTTGCATACCGGAAGTCCAAGGTTAGGAAGGCCATCAATAGGTTCGTGGTTGACTTATGGACTTGGGTCAGAAAGTGAAGACTTGCCTGGATTTGTTGTGCTTGTATCCGGAGGGAAAACACCTTCTGCTGGCAAAAGTGTCTGGGGCAGTGGGTTCCTACCGTCCATTTATCAGGGAGTTCAATGCCGTTCTCAGGGTGATCCGGTCTTATTTATCAGTGATCCCGAAGGCATGGATCGTTCACTCCGGGGAAAGACGATCGAAGCTATCAATAAAATTAATCAGAGAGAGTTTGAGTCCGTAGGTGACCCGGAAATTCTAACCAGAATTTCACAATACGAAATGGCATATAAAATGCAAATTTCTGTACCCGATGTTATGGATATCAATGCGGAACCGGAATATATACATCAGCTCTATGGCACCGAGCCAGGTAAAGCATCATTTGCAAACAACTGCCTTCTTGCCCGGAGGATGGCAGAAAAAGGTGTAAGATTCATTCAGCTATTTCACTGGGGCTGGGATAGTCATGGTGCAGGTGAGTCCGAAGCTTTGAATCATGGATTTTTAGATCGTTGTAAAGAAGTAGATCAACCCATGTCAGCATTGATTCAGGATCTGAAGCAGCGAGGCCTTCTTGAAGATACACTGGTCGTTTGGGGCGGTGAATTTGGAAGAACCCCCATGATGGAAAATCGCGGTGGTATTACCAATCCTTTTGTTGGTAGAGATCATCATACGGATGCATTTACCATGTGGATGGCAGGAGGTGGTATAAAGCCAGGAATTACTCATGGAGAAACCGATGAAATTGGGTATTACGGGATAAAGGACCAGGTGCATGTGCACGACCTGCAAGCAACCATCTTACATGCCCTTGGCATCGATCACGAAAAACTTACTTACCCTTTTCAGGGCAGGGACTTTAGATTAACTGATGTATCTGGGAACATCATTAAAGAAATATTGGTATAATTAGACGCTGTAAAATAGTAGTATGGAAATTTTAGATTGGTTTGGTCGGTTTCATCCGGCCTTTGTGCATTTTCCTATCGGATTATTGATTGGTGCTGTTCTATTTCACTGGATCTCTATTCGCAGACCGACGTGGAAGGGATCAGCAGTTGTTTCAACGCTTTATCTCTTTGGATTTGTCACTTCTGGTCTTGCTGCATTCGCAGGCTGGATGTTAGCAAAGGAAGGAGGTTATGATATGGAAACTATCTTTCGGCATCGTTGGCTAGGGATTCTGATGGTATTGATATCGCTTGCCCTCTGGCGCATGACCAGATTAGGAGATCTTAATAACCGGGGTCCAAAATGGCTTAGTTTGGCTTTGGTCTTTGGCTTATTGATAACCGGTCATTTAGGTGGAGAGATGACGCATGGGGAAGACTATCTGGTTGAGAGTGCACCAGAATTTATTAAAAAACTGGCTTCGTACCAGGAAGGCATGAAATATGCAGTACTTGATGATCCTGATTCTGCTATCGTATACGATGACATTATCAAGCCAATTTTGCAACGGAAATGCTGGACTTGCCACAGCAACAGCATCACCAAGGGAGGATTAAACATGGAAGACCTGGATCTATTTCTCGAAGGTGGTAAGAACGGCAAAGTTATAGAAGCCAATGCAGAGGCCAGCGAACTGTATAAACGTATTACCATGGATCCGGAGCGTAGGAAGTTTATGCCACCCAAAGGAACTGCTCTGAGTTATCAAGAAGTGGCTCTGGTAGGCTGGTGGCTGGATCAAGGAGCACCGACAGATAAATCGGTGACAACAGTTGAGTCCCCACCAACTATTCAATCGATTCTTATGGGAAGACACAAATTGGACACTAAGCCAAAATCACACATTGAGAAAACCAAAGTCGATCCCGTTAGCGAAGATGTCATGCAGAAAATATTGGCAGAGGGTTTTGCGATCAAGCAAATAGCTATGAACACCAATTTTGTTGATGTAAAATGGAAAGATATCGATACACTTGATGTAAATGAACGAATCAAAATACTATCTGCGGTGGCAGACCAAATAGCTTGGCTTGATCTTGGCAGTAGTAATTTATCTGATGCAGCATTGAGTACCGTTGGAGGTATGAATAATTTGGTTCGACTTAGGATAGAGAACAACCCAATAACTGATAACGGAATAAAAGAACTGGTCAATTTAAAACATCTTGAATCGCTTAATCTATATAATTCAAAAATTTCTGATCTTTGCGCTCCTGATCTCAGCCAATTAAGGAGTTTGAAAAAGCTTTTTATCTGGCAAACTGACTTTAGTGAAGAAGGGATTGCCCAATTGAAAACTGCCGTCCCAGACGTGGAAGTGATCGGAGGATATACATTTAATACACCACAAAGCTCGGATTGAAATCATTTTTATTAAACTCGAATGAGCTACCCTTACAGACGAAATGCAACTTAATTCAAGACGAACTTTTCTTAAACAAAACTCCCTTTTACTCAGCTCTCTCGCAATCGCTCCTCAAGCCGCCTTTGCTATTCACAATAAAAAAGCAATGGTGGGAGAAATTGTTGGACATGGCGAATATAAATACCGTATTGACAAACATTGGGGCATCCAAGATCCGGGAAAAATTCCGGTCAAAAATTGCCATGAAATGGTTCAAGATCGATCCGGTAGATTGCTGATGACCACCAACCATACGAAGAACAACGTAATAGTTTATGATAAGCATGGTGTGGTGTTGGAAACCTGGGGAAGGACATATCCCGGCATTCATGGCCTGACTCTAGCAAATGAAGGTTCCGCAGATGTTTTATATTTCACCGACATTGAACGCAATCAGGTATTCAAAACCACCATCTCGGGGGAGGAACTTCTCCGAATTGATTGGCCAAAAGAATCCGGTGTTTACACAGAACAAAACGAGTTTCAACCCACGGAAGTAGCTGTCACTCCGGATGGAACTTTCTATGTAGCGGATGGCTATGGTAAAAACTATATTATTCAGTATGATCATAAAGGTCGCTACATGCGTCATTTTGGTGGCAAAGGCAGCGGAGATCACCAATTTGATTGCTGCCATGGCATTACAGTGGATGACCGAGATCGCAATAATCCAACTTTACTGATTACTTCACGTTCAGCCCAAGAATTTAAACGATTTACCCTGGACGGGAAATACCTGGAGACCATCAAAGTGCCAGGTTGTTGGATTTGTCGACCAGTTATTCACAATGATCTATTGTATTTTGCCGTGCTTGGCACCAAAACCTGGTGGGAATATGACGGCATGATCATCATCCTGGATCGAGACAATAAAATCATTAGTGCTCCCGGTAGTGTACCTGTAGATTCGAAAAATGGATCCCTTTCGGATTTAACTTACGATGGTAGAACCTTCATGAATCCTCATGATGTTTGCATAGACAATGATGAAAATTTGTACGTGCCGCAATGGTTTTCGGGAAACACATATCCGGTTAGGCTAGAAAGAGTATAAAGTGGTCAATAAGGAGGAAGCGTACCAATTGCCTCCCCTGGTCCCGAGGTACATCTCGTTGGCCAGAGCAGCATCCTTCATTCAAAACCCTATTCCCATACTAAGTGATAATCTAAGCAAGTATGGTAGTACTTATCGATTTCACATTGGTGGTCTTAAGCAGGGCATCGTCACCATCGAACCGGAATTTATTCAACATGTACTGCAAAAAAACAATCGTAACTACCGGAAATCTGAGATCCAAACAGACCTTCTTGCTCATTATGTAGGCAAAGGACTGCTGACCTCGGAAGGAGAATACTGGTTGAGACAAAGGCGATTGATTCAACCCGGATTTCATAAAGAGCGGTTGGTTAAATTGGTTGATATCATGAATGGTGAGATCAGTGACTGCATGCAGCGACTGAGAGAAAAGTCTCGTTCCGGAAATGTGATTGACCTCTACCAGGTAATGCATAAATTGGCATTTAGGATTGTTGCCAAGACACTATTTAGCACCGGAATGACCGAGTCACAGATTTCGACGCTAAGCGGCCAAATCACCGAGATACAAAAATTTATAGTTAAAGAAATTAGACAGCCCTATGCCAGATTATGGCATAAATTATCCGGTCAGAAGCGAAACTGTGAACAACTTGCCCAGGAAACCCGTCAAATCCTTACCGCCATAATTGAACAGCGCCTGAGTAGCGGAGAAAAATATGACGATCTTCTCCAGATGCTGATAGACACCAGGTATGAGGATACCGGAAAGGGAATGACATTGACACAACTCCTGGATGAATGCCTGATTCTTTTTGTGGCAGGTCATGAAACTTCCGCTAATGCACTTTCCTGGGCTATCTTCTTATTGTCACAAAATCAAGACAAATTGGAAATATTGCGTAGGGAATCTGATCACTTGAGCTTTGCAGAATACAGGCCTGGATTTGATGATCTTAAATCTCTGACCTACACATCTCAATGCATCGAAGAGTCCCTCCGCTTATATCCTCCAGCCTGGATTATTGACCGCGTGGCAATTGACGATGATAAGATTGCCGGGCATCGAATTCCACGCAATACCATGATTATACTGTATATTTTTGGCAGCCATCGGAATCCCGATATCTGGGAAGATCCAGAATCATTTATACCCGAGAGATTTGATGTCGAGACAAGAAAGTCAATACCGAATTTCGCATATTTTCCTTTTGGTGGAGGTCCGAGACTTTGCATTGGTAATAATTTTGCGATGATGGAAATGCAACTTGTCCTGACTCGCTTCGTACAGGAATTCGACTTTCATCTTCAGCACATAGATATCACCTTACTTCCCTTAATTACCCTAAGGCCACTCGAAAAACTCGAATTCACGATCTACCCACGAACCCGTTAATCTAAGGTTTAAT
>JABDLW010000353.1 GCA_013001805.1 Saprospiraceae bacterium
ATTAAACCGGCAATTCCTTTACAGGCAACATAAAGCTCCTATCTCTTTGATTATCAATTTCTTGTAACATCTTTGCAGCGGCAATCCCATTCTTAATGTCGATTGACATTTATTTTTCATCCTGCTAAATTGGTCCTTCATCTAAATAGAATAGACTTTAATCGTTAAAGTTAAATGCTCTTGCAACTTTCTCACAACTTGTGTCGTCCTTATATCGAAAACAGTTGGATAGTATGATTTTGCAAATACCTCAAAATTTCTTAACCTAAAAATTAATAAACTATGAAAACAGTAAAGTTGCTAAGCTGTCTGCTTGGCCTGTTTGTGCTATCTCTTTCCAACACTGCATTTGCAAACGATGGCGATGACCCTGAAGAAATTTCGAACCTAAGATCTAAGATTGTCAAACTTGTCGACGCTCCCGCTCTGGGTGAATATGGTATCTCAAAGGCGGAAGTCAAATTGAAATTCTACATCAACAAGGAAAATGAAATCGTGGTTGTTGACTCAGGCACCAATAATAACTATCTGGACAGTTTCTTGAAAGCCCGGCTGAACTATCAGCAAATTAAAGGTGCCAATCTAAAAGCCGGCATTTACAATATAAAAATCACCTTCAAAGCCTCTTAAGATTTAGTTGAGGTAGAGCTTTTTCATACAGCAGTGGAATAAAAGTATTCCGCTGCTTATTTTTTTAGCACATCAGATCTGTTCGGAAAACCTGTCCCTGCGCAAATCTTCTTATCTCATTTCCTCATACCGTACCTCTATTCTTTTGCCTCCAAATGGAAACCAGCAAGCGAAATGGAAAAAGAATAGCAGCTACAATACTTCCTACTCCAAATAGCAACATTTCACTGCGAATATAAGTTTCCAAATTTGATCGACTGTCAGGACTGAGATGACCGAGAAATGATTCAGATGAAAATTCATCCAAATAAGTAATAAAATAATTGAGGTTGCTGACTAAATTAAAAATAAAGGGAATACTAAGAAATATCAAGGTTAGTTTCAAATACTGCTTCCGGGCAATCAGGGTATACTTGAAGAAGAAAACATATCGGAAGATCGTAACAAATGTAAAGGTGTAGATTACATTAATTGTGGTAAATGGATAGCGATTTGTTTTTTGTAAGATTGGGAAAAGAATTAATAGTGTCAATAAAATGGTAGCAATCCACCAGACCATCTCTAATATAATCTTATGATTATGAACGTTTAATTTTAGTAGCACCAGAGTTAAGTTCTAAATTAATTGACGAAGCTTGATCTTCTTTTTTATTTTCTTATCATCACGGGCTATCACCAGCTTAACGATCCTACCCGACCGGCCACTTAAAATATTATTAATGCCGGTGAGTGAGTAGAAATTTGCTGGTATACCTTCGATTCTTTTTATCACATCACCTTTACGCAGACCCACATCGTTTGCGGGCGAATTTATTAGCACTCTTTGGATAATAAAGTCTTTGAGATTGCGGCCGGTAGCGGCAATCTGAATGCCACTCTTGTCGTAGCGGAATTTTTTCCGAAATCTACCCTTGGCCTTCATGTAGAGCTTCTGACGCGGATAATCGATATAGTATTGAAAGCGGCTCAGAACCGAATTGCCGATGAGTCCATTGCGATTCAAGGTCAGAGAATCATAATTGCCCAGGGTTAATTCCTGAAAACTGGAAAGCATATTGGGAAATTCAAACTCTCCGAAAGAAAAATGATCAATGCGTCCAATATATCCTTCAAGGTGTCCACCTAAACCGGTGCCGAGAGTGCCCCTTACTGTTTTTTGCGGTAACTCGAGATGCTCGGCTGTCTTAGTGTACAATAAAACGGGTAATCCTGCACCGGTATCAAGGAGAAGTCTCAAGGGTATGGTATCTTGGCCCATCCGGGCAGTAGCATTAATATATGGTTTGTTCTTATAAATGGTTACAGGGAGTTCTTGAAAAGATCTGGGAGCCCGAAAAGATTCGGCCAATCTAAATTTTATTCGACCCTTGCGATTATTGACAGCAAGCACAAAAAATTTGAAAATACTGGATCCAATAATTCCATCAATTTTTACACCGGTTGACTCCTCCAGTTTTAAATAATCCTCTTCAAGAACTAAAATGTCTGTTTTTACTGCATACGATTGGGCAATAGTAAGAGAAACACCCCGGGTAATATAACCATAAATTTCCTGGGAAAGATCTGACCCCATCAAAGGGATTTTCCGGTCATACTCAATGCCTAATAAATCAGCATACTCTTTCTTGAATAGGAGCGTGTGTTCAGACCCCGTATCAAAAATAAATTTTAACGGCAAGACATTGCTAAACATCACGTCCATAATGATAAAGTGATTGGTGGCTTCAAATCTCAGGGTCACCTCATTATCATCACCCAAATCAAAATTGAACTGACCGTGTAATCGTACAGAAAAAAGTACCACCAGACTTATACATAGAGTCCGAATCATCAATAATGCAACATCTGCTAGCCAATAATGTTAAGTCAATTTAAGTAGTTTTTAGTCAATTTACCACCAGAGATCCTTCGATCTTGATTATGACGGGGTCTTTGCAGATTTAAGCACAACTAAAAAATAGCCCTATTAACCCATGAATAAGAAACGTGCTTCCAGGGGGTTTGCTACTTCTTTTTTAGGTATAGATCAACCCGGTAATTTGCGGTTTCTCCCGTGCTGGTATCCAGCTCATCAGAGGATGCTTCCTCCCCGAAACCTTCTGCAGTCAGGCGTTCATTAGCAACGCCGAGGTGCTCAAGAGCCTTTTTAATGGCTAGAGCACGTTGTTCGGCAAGGTTCTTACTTTCAGTGATATCACCTTTAGTGTATGCTTCAATCCCGACGTCCAGCGCAGGAAACGCCTGCAAAACTATGGCCATACTTTGTAACTGCGGCTCTGAGGATGGATCAATAATGGCCGTCCCACCTAGATATCTCAGGTTGTCGAAGGTATACCGGGTGTCCTGATCTACAACTTCGTCATTACTCGCCGTGCATACCCGATCGATAAATGATCCGGCCCTGACATTGAGCTCTTTGCCACCTGGCAAGTTGATTATGGCGACGCCGTCAACCACCCTGCGCATAGTTTCCTTTGCTCCCACCTCTGGCCTCGTTACCTCTACGATAGAATCCTCTTCTGTCACTCCGGCGACAATCCCGGTCTGCATGCTGCCTGCTTCCATCTTCTCTTCACTCATCACGGCACTTTCATCGGGTGCACGACCACCGCAACTACGCATTATATATAAAAGCCCCAAGGCCAGGGATCCCAATAATAGCCATGGTCCGATACGTGACATCAGTGTATTGGCAGAGCCAGGTGTTTCTTCCGTCTGTTCTTCCTCCTTTGTTTCCTCCTCATTTGCAGAACCAGAAGACAAACTCGAAAAATTCAATTTATCAAAGAAACCGGCAGGGGCTGCCTTTTGCAAATATTCCTTCTGTCCATTTAAAAAGTCTCTGAATGCAGCCACATCCAAAGCTTGACTCTTGACCTGTCGCCCGATCAGACCCATCACCAGCGGTGTGGTCAATTTCAGTAGAGAATTGCAGGAGCCTCTTCCAATACCAGCACTGGCAGTGACCAGATCGACAATCCCATTCTGGCTGGTATTTTTATTGTCAAAAATGAAATCCAACATGCCTGATCCTTCTTCCAACAGGCCATCGGTTGCTTTGCCGCCACCTAATGCATCAGATAAGTTATCAAATATGCTCCCATCAATCTTCTCATTTTTAATAAAATCAAAAATAGAAGTTGTCCCGTCCTTTTGTACGCCTTTGTCAACCAGACCTCCCAAAATTGCCGGCAAGATCGAAGTCAATGCCGCTTTGGTGTCGTCTTCCGG
>JABDLW010000403.1 GCA_013001805.1 Saprospiraceae bacterium
TGATCTTCCCTCGTCCAGTCCTCAGGCAATACTCCGGTAAAAACCATCTCAACCGGTAATATGGCTATAGTAATATGGTCTGCTGTCACGGAAGAAAAATCTACGATCTGATAGTGCGGAGTACATCTGGAAAAAAATACGATCGCGGCCCACGTACAGCTGACCTTCAGTAAATTTTTTTTGGTCATTTCAGACGACTTTATATTATGTGATCTATGTCTTCTTCACGGTTAGATTTGAGGAGTACCAAAATGGTCTATGCCGAAAAACACTCGCATTATTGATCCATAATTCCGGCAAATAAATACGTTCCCTCAGCGTTTATTTCACCGCGATACAAATATCTACCCGGTGATTGCCTTGCCAATCCTGGTCCAAATCATTTTTATAAGATTCGTACATGAGTCCATTAGAAGGTTGTAGTCCATTTGCCTTTAGAAATTCAAACATTGCCGACCAGGCTTCAGCATATTCATTCCTATTTAGTTCGAATGAACCAATGGCATATCTACCGGCAGGAATAACCAGAATTCTAATGTCATCTTTCCCCTTGGTAGCTTTCGGTACGGTAAAACCTACACTGATTCGTTGTTTTGCAACAGGCACAAAATCAGGGCTGTCATGATGTATCGATATGGCTTCCGTTTCATTGGTAAAAAATCCTAACGGCACCAAGAATTTCCTGACATCTCTAAATAAATTCTGAACCAGCTCAACATCGCCCAGGTATGGCCCGGTATGGCGTCTAAATGCAAAGGTGCGGTCTTTCAATTGGACCACTTTGAAAGTAGCAGTCATGGTTTCCATAGATGCATAATTGTTTGTTTAAAATCTTCCTGATCCGGCAAAAATCCAAAGTACTGCAATCACAACATGAACACAATGATCAACATCAAAGTCCCGCACAACTTTTATCAAACTTTTAGCCCTCAATCTTAAGCTGTTATTGCTCCCTTTGGTATAGACGACCACCCCAATGATCAAACTATTATGTCTATATTAGAATCATTATTTCAGCAGTAGTCGTGGCACTGGGTATCAGTATCGCCATCATAAAAACTCTTACTATTAGATTCAAAACTATGAGAAGGCAATACGTATTTTTACAATTTCTTTTGTTTTTCAGTTTCCAGCTAGTTGCTCAGAGTGCGATTATAGATAGCCTGCAGAAAGCGCTACCAAAAGCAGAATCTAGCAGCGAGAAGTTTAAGATTCTGAATAAGCTCTGTCAGCACACTACTTCTGTCAACAGGGATCTGGCCATGAAATATGCTCTGATTTATGACTCGCTAGCCCACGATATTAATGATCCATATCAATTGGCACGTGCCAAGGTACTGATCGGCTCAGTGGATTTTACCTCGGGAGAATATGAAAAAGCAGCAGAAGCTTTTCTATCAGCAGTTTCTGATTTTAGCGCAATTAACGACTCAAGCCAGGTGGGAGCTATGCACAACAACCTCTCGGCAATCGCCTGGGCACAAAAAGATACAATGGGAGCGATAAATTATCTCCTGGAGGCGATACCTTATTATACCGGATCTACTCGTTTGCGAAGATTAATTATCAATCATACCAATCTCGGTGGTCTTTTGCGGGTCGCCGGTCGGTACGATGAAGCAAAGAAATATCTTTTGCGGGCTATCGACTATGTCAATGAACTCAAGACCCCACAGGAATTGGGAGGTCCGTACAGCTCACTAACTCAGATCGCTCTGGAACAGGGGGATGTAAGGCAGGCGAAAGTCTATGCCACCTTAGCTTTGCATCATTTATCTGCGACCAAGGACATTCAAACCATTCAGTCTGTCTGGCGGGTTAAGGCAAAAATAGCGTCGAAGGAAAATGATTTCCCGGAAATGAAGAGGTGCCTTGACCTGGCACAAGAGATCACTGACGGGAACAATCTGAAGACAATGGAGGCCGGACTGCTTTCTGACTGGAAAGAATATTTCGTAAAAATCGGTGACTATCGCAATGCCTTTCACTACAGTGAAAAGCTACGCCTTAAAAATGACTCGACCTTAAATCTTGAGCGAGACCGCAATTTAACTGAACTCCGGGAGAAATTTGAAATGGATAAAAAAGAAAAAGAAATAGCTCTATTAAGTGTTCAAAATGATTTAAACGAAACAAAAATTTTGGCTTCCCGCAGGCAGAACACGGGTTTGCTTTTTGGCCTGGTTATTCTGGGATTATTTTCTATCATCTTATGGAGATTATTTAGTAAAATAAAAACCCAGAACCTACTTATCTCCTATGCATTACAAGAAAAAGACACCTTACTCCGGGAAATTCATCACCGGGTAAAAAATAATTTACAAGTGATTTCATCCTTATTATCACTTCAATCAAAATATATACATGACGAGAATGCCATTGATGCACTTAAGCAGGGTCAGTCCCGGGTAAGGTCTATGGCACTGATTCATCAGGACCTTTATCAGAGTGATAATCTAAAGGGTGTCAACGCCCAAATCTATTTTTCAAAATTACTGGATAACCTTCTGCATTCTTACAAAATCAAAGATGGCGACATCACAATGGATGTCCGTGTAGATCCGATCATTTTAGACGTCGATACCATGATTCCACTGGGATTGGTGATAAATGAGTTAATTAGTAATGCACTGAAACATGCATTCTCTTCTGCTTCCGATCCCACAATTAAGGTGCGATTGCAGGAAGTGGATGAACTGCTCGTATTGGAAATATCGGACAATGGATCTGGGGTGGCAGATATCAATGAAATGCAAAATAAATCATTTGGCTTTTCATTGGTAAAGATCTTTGCTTCCAAGTTGAAGGCCGATCTCGCAATGAAGAGTGAAGCAGGATTCAGCGTTGAAATGAAAATCAAACAGTTTGAAAAGGCTGCATAGGTTGTGCCCTATTCGAGCCTGCCCACCGGCCCAGGTTTTCGGATTCCGGCAAAAGGCCGGAGAGGCAGCGAAATGCACGGGAAATCGTAGACAATACTGCTGCCTACGTCTCCTGGGCAGAAAAACTCTTAATTGTTATCTATCATTTCTTCCTTTTTGTTGTCATCTCTTCGTTTTTTTCACTAACAGGACGACCGCACCTGCTTCACACCTTTGGTCTTGATATGAAGTGAAAACATCTTAAAATTCTGACGAAAAACTAATTCGAGATCTACTTGTTAATTGATTATTTTCGTCAAAAAGCTATCGATGAAATATCACTTTCTATTGGTCCTCTTAATTAGTTATTCTTTTATTAAAGCTCAATGCCCGCAGGTAGTTTGGGAAGATAATTTTGATGGTAGTGCTTTAGATATGACTAAATGGAATATTCAACTGGGTGATGGTTGTGATCTGGGAATCTGCGGTTGGGGTAATAACGAATTGCAGTTCTATCAGCAGGAAAATGTCGAAGTGAGCGACGGCACACTAAAAATCATTGCAAAAAGGGAATCCGTCGGAAATAAGGCCTATACTTCAGCAAGAATCACATCAAAAGGTAAAGGTGATTGGACATTTGGTAGATTTGAAGCTCGCCTCAAAACACCCTCTGGCAAAGGGATGTGGCCGGCATTTTGGATGCTTTCTTCCACTGAACCATACGGCGGATGGCCACAAAGTGGAGAGATCGACATTATGGAGCTGATAGGAAGTGAGCCCGATCAGGTGCATGGCACGATACATTTTGGATCACCTGCTCCGAATAATCGATCCGCAACATCGAGTTTTCTCCTGACTGAAGGCACATTTGCCGATCGTTTTCATACGTTTGCCATAGAATGGGAAGGTAGTCAGATCCGATGGATCGTGGATGATTTTGTCTACAGCACGAAAATCAGCTCCGTGACAGGCGGCTCACGTTGGCCTTTTGATCACAACTTCCACTTTTTACTAAATTTGGCTGTGGGTGGAAATTGGCCGGGATTTCCAGATGGCGGCACGGTATTCCCTCAACAAATGGAAGTCGACTATGTACGAGTTTACGATGATTTTCTACCGACGATTAAGGGAAGTAGATTTGTGGAACATCAGGCTACCTCGATCAACTACCAGGTAACCAATTTGCCTGATGGCAGCAACGTTAGCTGGTCAGTACCTGATGGTGCACAAATTATAGACGGTCAGGGTACCGCCAGCATTACGGTTGACTGGCAAGCGCAAGGCGGCCTCATAATCGCGAGATACGAGAGTCCCTGCCAAATCGATAGCCTTTTGCTGCAAGTTGCAGTCGCTCCGGTCTTTGAGCAGCAATTGGTTTTAGAAAATTTTGATGACCCAGCTAATTTGATTTACAATTCTTCCACTGGCATGCTGGTCGACGAAGCGTTGAATCCAGACACCAATGGAGTTAATGCCTCTACTCTGGTGGGACAATACACTCGCAACAGCTCGGAACTATTTGATATTCTCGTTTATGACGTGGAGGTACTGGATAACACAGGTCCCTTCATAGAAGACGAAAAACGCTTTTTCATCGACATTTATACAGATGCTCCCGTTGGCACCTTAATTCTCTTGCAATTGGAAAATAGTGGCCGTTCACAACCAGGCAACTACCCCGTAGGCCGAAATAGTCGATTTGAAGCGAAGACAACCAAGCAAGGTGAGTGGGAAAGACTCCAGCTAGTGTTCCTCGACCAACCTGATGTCAACACGAACAATGCCACGATCGATCAGGCAATCTTATTATTTGGTTCAAACACGAATCTTGGTAGCACCTTTTACTTTGACAACTTTGACATTCACGCCCCCGCCGAAACGGTGGGATCCCGTTCTCCTATAAACAAACCGCTGCACATTTATCCCAATCCGACCTCTGACTTTATTTTTCTGGATGGTGATCTTTTGCCATCTATTCAAAGTCTTTCCCTCATCAACACCAATGGCCAGGAAGTATACAGTTTGAAAAATAGAAATGTGAAAAAAGCCATTTCCCGCCTCGAACTTGCCCACCTGGATCAAGGGCTATATCTTATAATCGTCCGGCATCGCAATGGATCGATTAGTACCTCCAGGTTTGTAAAGATTTAGGATATTTTTGGATTAGGGAACGACGAACCATACTTATGCTAGAGTTGTGTGGTCCTTATTAAATCAAAAACTATGTCTCCCTCTCTGGTCGATCACTTCACAGTGGCCTCGAAAGGTTTTTCCGTATCAAAATATGAAGGTAAAAAACACCCTTTCGCTACTCACAAAAGGGCATCTTTCTACTGGGTTCAGAGAGTTTTTTGGGATTGATTTCAGTCTTAGGTTTACTTTAAACTTAATAATGGGACTCTGTAAATATCAGAGTCCCAACATTGGTAATTTGGGTGATGGAAGGGTGCTTGGGGATCTTTGATGGGGTGTCAGCATCATATTCTTAAAACAAAATCATCGGAAGATGAGGTGAGACTTTCCCGGCAGATTATTTTATCCGGTTCTACCGGGTAGTTACCCTCGCTCCTGACAATCATAAAGATCGGAAGAACTCCTTATGATCTGTTGGTGCATGATTTCAAAGAATTAGTACATGCTGGCAATCGATTAGCCTATTGTTTTTGAGCTTAGTATATTGTTGCATGCGCCCCATTTTTGGGACATCTAGCAGGTTGTGAACCGCAATATCACTTGTAGAGGATGATGAATATTAAACCCAAAATGACGGATAAAATCACAATAATGTAAATAATCGTCGTGCTCAGGTAGGATGTCTGGACCGTAGATGTAGAGGTTTCTCCAGCGGCAGGGGATCCACTGACCTTCTGGGCCTCCAGCACAGATTTACGATAGGCACTGGGCGCCATTCCGTACTCCAGAGAAAAATATTTACTAAAATTCTGGGGACTGTCTATACCCGTTTGATAGGCGATCTCAGAAATATTATCATTGGTATCTTTCAGGAGTTTTGCCGCTCGTTCCAGCCTAATCTTCCGGATAAAGAGCGAAGTGGAGAGACCGGTTTGTTGTTTAATTCTGCGGTGCAATTGCGATCGACTCATATGTACTTCTTTACACAAGACCTCAATTGAAAAAGATGGCTCATGTAAACGTGCTTCAATTGTCTCCCGTGCTCGTCTTACTACTTCATCTTCCACTGTTGCAATCTGATTTAAATGATCCCATGCCCGATCTTCTCCTCATAGGTTTTGAGGATTCGACACATCTTGCAATATACGCCAATGCTATTTCAGAACAAAGGTGATGCGGTTGAGATTATTCAGTTACACTCGATGTTGCTGCAGATGGATGATATGCCTCAATTCACAGGTGCCGATCTTATCACTCCGATACCAAGACCCCAGTTCTGCTTATCATCCCAAGTGCAAATTCATGACATGGGACCAAACCGTATCATTTCCGACAAGCTTTCTTTATGCACGCACAGCTTGGACGGACAGCAAATACGCACGATTAGGTTACTGCTTTTCTATAGTTCCAGACGGCCAGTACATTAAAGAATACTGCAAAACCAACGGTCACCATAAGGTCGAACCTTAAATCCCACAATGAACTTCCCATGAGATAAATGGAACGAATGCCTTTAATGAAGTACGTCGGAGGATTAAACCAAGCAATCCATTTGGCCCATTCAGGCATACTTTCAATAGGTGTCAGCAACCCACCCATAAGGATAAAGATCATCATAAAGAAAAAAGAGATTAGCGTCGCTTGCTGTTGGGAATCACTTAATGTGCTGATCAACAATCCAATTCCCAGCACTGCTAAAAGATAAATAGCAGCAAAGCCCCAGATGGCAAGGACACTTC
>JABDLW010000434.1 GCA_013001805.1 Saprospiraceae bacterium
ATGCAAGTGAGCTCGATGCAGACCTGCTCAATCTGCCCCCGGATCCGCCAGCAAATACTGTTTCAAACCACCACATATATTACATAAAACTTAAAAATAAATATCAAAGGGACCTGTTAATGAAAACGCTACAATCGGACGGAATTCATAGCGTTTTTCACTACATACCATTGCATCTGTCAGCTATGGGAAAATCCATCGCCACTTTCAGTCACGATGATATTCATACTACAATTGAAAGTGAACGCCTTTTAAGATTACCGCTTTTCGATAGTTTAACAATCAAGGAAGTGAGATACATCTGTGCTCGAATAAACCAAATCGTCACAGGATTCATGAAACAGGATCCAGAAATAATCACGCAGCCATCTTCCAACGAATTTCCCGCAGGGCTGTCAGCTCTACCTAACTCAACTAGTTGATGAAAATTCTCCTAATACATACAGAATATAAAGATAGAGGTGGTGAAGAGACACTGGTAGACACTGAGATGCAGCTCCTAAAATCAGCCGGCCACGAGGTTGATTTGCTTAGATTTCGCAATGCTCCCACCGCTTTAAAGGGTGTTTTCCAGTTTATTTTCTTACCATTTAATCTCCATTCATTTTTAAGGACACGAAAAAAAATCCACGACTTTAAACCCGACATTGTCCATCTCCACAACTGGCATTTTGCCGCATCGCCCTCAGTCATTGTAGCAGCTCAACGTGAAGCAGTATCCATCGTATCATCCCTGCATAACTTTAGATTAATATGTCCTTCTGCTATTCTTTTTCACAGAAACAAAGTGTTCCTTGACAGTATCAAGGAAGCATTTCCATGGAAAGCCATATATCTCGGCGTGTATCGAAACTCCAGGCTGCTAACATTCTGGCTGGCGTTTACAGTTTATCTACATACGAAGCTCAAAACGTGGCAGCGGGTGAATCGATATGTTATAAACTCAGAAGCAGAGAAAGAATTTTTTATTCAGTCCAAAATGCCTCTCACAGCGGAAAAATTCACCATCAAATATAATTCACTACCAACAAAAAAAATAAAGGGAAATAACCGAAGACAAGATCATTTTCTATTTGTCGGACGGTTGGTTGAAGAGAAGGGAGTTCGTTTACTATTAGATGTATTCTCTAAGATCGATCTTAAACTTGTCATCTATGGGTATGGTCCTCTGGAATCGGAAGTGGCTAAGGCTGCTGGCAAGAATACAAATATAACATTTGGAGGTGCACTGCCGCTGGATAGATTTCCACAAGAATTAGCAAAATGCACTGCATTCATCTTTCCATCCATATGGTTTGAAGGCATGCCAATGACACTAGTTGAGGCATTCGCAACAGGTACTCCAGTCATTGCCAGCAATCTGGGTGCAGCATCATCAATGATTATAGATCAAATAAATGGATTGCACTTCAGGGCGGGTGATGCAAAACATCTGGCAGACAAACTTCTGTACTGGATGCAACTAAGTCGAAATGCAAGGTTGGAATATGAAAAGCGCACCCGCCAGATATATTTACGTGATTACACACCCCAAGCAAACCTAAAAAGTCTTAATGCAATTTATCAGGATACCAACTCCTGCGCTAAATCGGATAAATAAGTCATGTACTATTTAAAGGAACTTTGTGACACGGTCATTTATCGACCCAATTTCTTTAGTACTTTACTGATTATTTTAGCCATTGCGCTTATATATGCCGGAAATAAAATCAGAAAAGATCTGCTAAAGCAGGTATTCTTCAATAGCGCAGCGATAGTCATTGCACTTTGCGCTTACGAAACCTATTTATTTGTCCAACTACCCAGCAACACACATGGACAATCCACCTTGAGGGTTTCCGATCAAACTAAAGATCGCTACACCTCCTTCCACGAAGATCTTGGTTACCAACTCTACAAAGATGGAGTATTTCATGCGGTACGCACTGGTACCAGAGAAATAGTTTACGATGTAAATTATACTATTAAGGACAAACTGAGATTTACACCAAACACCAACAGCCAAAGTGAGGACTGTGCATTATTCTTCGGCTGTTCAGTGACATTCGGAGAAGGCTTGCCTGACACGAATACACTGCCTTACTACTTTAATGAATTTGAATGCCAACGATACAATACATTCAACTATGGATTACACGGCTATGGACCGCATCAGATGCTGGCGCAAATAGAAGGCCGAGTACCTTCTGACATCTCTAGATTTTCCGGTCAAAAGATTGCTGTTTACAGTATGATGCTTTTTCACCTGAGGCGGGCTGCGGGATACACACTTTGGGATAGACATGGTCCGGAATACATTCTTGAAAACGGAAATCTCAAGAGGAAGGGACCATTCGAAGAAAAACCGAAAAGTATAATCGGAAGGGGAATCCGAAAAGTCCTGGGGACTTCGAGGACTTACCAGAAATTTATTATTAAGGCTAATAATACACCCTCGGCATATGATATTGACAGGACCTTGGCAATTATAGCTAAATCAAATGAGCTCTTACAAAAAATAGGGGTAAAGCTCTACATTGTCCTTCATGATTTTGCGGAGCATGCTGCCAATGACATTGGGGATCGTCATAGTTATAATCTTTTAGTAAACAATCTTCGGAAAAGCGACTCACCTGTATTCTTTATGAGTGACATTATAAATGATTATCAGAAGAATCTTGACAGGTACACTATTCATCCTCTTGATCGCCACCCAAATGCGAATACCAACAAGATCATAGCACAATACTTAGCTGAACATATTGAATAATCATAAATAAACTGATTTATAATTAAAATGGCCAATAAGAATGATGTCGCAATTAACGCAATTGAGATTCAACGATGCATGAATTTAAAAGATCATCCAGCCCCCACTTTTTGGGGACATTCAGGCCATGAATAGGGAAAATAGTTGTACCCACAAGAAAGAAACAAATTTCGCCAGCCAAATCACCTGATCTTGGACTGAGGACGCATTCAAATTCAGCCATTTCGGTCGCCAGAATATCAGTCATAGACCTGTCGCAGGTGCCTAACTGGTATCCTGAAGCAGACTCAATAAATTTCAAATTCCAAACCGTACTAATATTAATGAAAATGCAAAAGATTGTCGTAGCATTTCTGAAGAGGAGACTTCCTGCTGCTTATAAAGTCCTTCAATGGATTAAGTATTTGCTAATAGATCTTCATGAGAGAATCCTTAGGGTCTTTGCCAGGTATATGGTGATGCATATTGTGCCAATGCACAGGAATAGTTTTATTACCGCAGATTGGAATGAGCGGGTGGGCACTGGCTGCCAATCACTGGGGATTTACTCGGCCTTCTTGTACTCACACATGCACAAACTGCCATACCTACATAGCCCACTGAAAGTTGTGGATCACAACTACAATCAAGATCAAAAATTTGAACAAAAGATCGAAAATTTCCTTCAGTTTTCAAAAGGCGAGAAATTGATTAACGAAGTGAATTTACCCGTAGTGCATCTGGATAACATTGGAGAAATAATCAGCTTCCTGTTCAGAAGTAAAATACTCAACAATGGACATCCAATCATATTTCACAAGCGGCATTATCACGAATGGGCAGATGCACACGCGGATAAATATCTGGAAATTCAGAATAAATTAAGGGAAAAATTTATAGCGGGGTCGGTAAATTATCGAAAGCATCAAGTCACTGAAGGCAAAATAAATGTTGTCGTTCATATACGTAGAGGAGATGTAGATGCATCGAATGCGTACAGGTACACCTCCAATAGTTTTATCCGCGAACAAATGGAGAATTTACAAACTAGCCTCTTGCAGACTGGTTCTTTAGCTGAATTTCACATTTACTCGCAAGGAATACCAGCAGATTTCTCTGACCTTGACGACCTGGCACAACTGCATCTGAATGGTAACATATTTGATGATTTTTACAATCTTGTTCATGCGGACATACTCATAGTTGCTCGAAGCAGCTTCAGCTATTCAGCTGCCATCCTATCGAAGGGCATCATTATCTGTGATCCTTACATTCACAATTCTCCCTTAAGCCACTGGATCGTATATAGAAATAAAACTGACCTCTTGTCTGATAATGCTCTAAGAAAATTTAATAAATTAAGTGCCAAGTCATCTAAGATCCGCCATCTGATACCCCAACAAAATTCCGATCGCAGATTGGTGCAAAGAGACTAGGTTGCTATTAAAATTGCATTATAGACAGCGAAATAAAGTTTATTTATGGTAAATAAATATTCCTACAAACAGGAGATCATACAGGTTAACCCTTACCTAATCGCCATCGTGCTTTTTATAGTTTTAAGTTACTCGGTATATTTATTTCTCGACGACAGCACTGTTGCCAATTTAGGCAAGGAAGATCATTTCTTTGAATACCTTACGGCTTCCCTATTTCTGGCAACTTCGCTTATATTCCTTTTGCTCTATCTACAGAAAAGAAAGTTAACTCTCGCCATTTTTACTCTGGCCATGTTCGTTGGTGCAGGTGAAGAGATAAGCTGGGGACAACGAATTCTAAATTTTGAAACTCCGGAAAAATTAAAGACAGTAAATGTCCAAAATGAATTTAACCTACATAATATTTACATTTTTAACGGTACTGACCTGGAGGACAATATGAAGCAGGGGCTCGATCGGATGTTGCAGATTGATTTTCTCTTTAGAATCTTCATCCTTGTTTTTGGTATTGCTCTGCCCATTGGTGTTTATCATTTTGCTCCAATCTCGGAGCTTGCTCAAAAACTTAAAATCCCAGTACCTCCGGTAACGATCGGTATTTTCTTTCTTGTCAATTGGCTGACTTTTAGAATTTTACTATCGTATATTTTACCAACCGGCAAAGACTATCAATATTATGATACCATCGCTGAACTCTTCGAATGTGGTTCTAGCTATATTCTTTTTATTGTTGCCATTTACTTTCTTAGAAACCGAAGGCAAGATTTTCTCGGCTTTGACATAAAGCAGCTAGTATCGAAAACTTAATCAAAAAGTGTTGTTAACCTACCACGTAAACTTGCGACTGAATTGTAAATAGGTAGAATAAGAACGTTCTTTCTGGAGATAAACCAAATTCCGCATATCTGACCGGATTTGACAGCGGAATATTCATTTTTCATTAATGAATCACTTGCATAGTCAATACAGACATCCGTCCGGATGATCTAATTCCCCTACTCTATAACTTTAATTGCTCAAAAACCAAATCACTCAGAATTTCTACAGCGTGTGTCAGTTCTTCAACGGAAGATGATGCAAAACCTAGCCTGGTACAATGGATTCCATCAGGACTGCTGTGAAATTGGGTACCATCTTGAAAATATAAATCATGATTTAGGGCCTTTTTTGCCAGACCAGCCAAATCAATGTCGCTACGGAACTTAGTCCAAATAGCCATGCCTCCCTCCGGTTTACTATATGAAACAAAGTCAGCTAAGTGATTGGAAAGTAATGAAATAAAACAGTCTCGCCTTAGTTGGTAAATTCTTCTGTTCTTACGCAGATATCGCTGGATGATTCCAGTCTTCAGTATCTCATTGAGTGCCAGTTCCTGAATGGTATCACCTTGACGGTCTACCAGACGACGTACGTGACATAATAAGTCAATTTGCTCCTTGCTACCAACGAGATAACCCACACGAAAGACCGGAGAAATGGCTTTCGTGAATGACCCGGCATACAATACCTGTCGTTGATGAAAAGCGGAGGCGAGAGGCATAATCGGATGGCGGGAAAAATGAAAATCATAATCGTAATCATCTTCGAAGATTAAGAAACCAAATTGTTGTGCCAACTGTAGTAGTTTAATACGACGATAAGCCGGCATTATTGCAGTCGTAGGATACTGGTGATGGGGAGTCACGAAAACCAGTTTTATCTTTTTCTGTTGGCAAATCTCTTCCAGATGGTCAACGTTAAGCCCATCACTGTCGATTCTTACCTTGACCAAATGAATGCCATGATATAAAAAATTAATTTTGGCCGATTCCCAACTTAGATCACCAATGGCCACCAGATCATTTTTCTGTAAAAGAGATTTAATGGTTAAGTTAAGAGATTGCGTTACACCCCTTGTTACCAGAATCTGACTTGGCTTGACTTGTATACCTCGTGATTGGAATAAATATTCGGTTAAACTTTCTCTGAATAAAATATGCCCCCCGGGGATCTGCATATCCATACTTTGGATACCGGACACCCAGCTTTAATGCAGATTTGTAGGCCCTGATTAATTCATCAACCGGCGCCAACCGGGGATCGGGTAGTCCATCATCAAGATGATATTTTTCAGCAACAAGGTGTAGTGGTCTTACCAGAAGTTTAGGTATTCGTATCTCAATTGGTCCACCCTCATCCTTAATATCAGAAGCAAATGGTGCAATCTTCTCAACTTCTATCTGTTGAGAAATAAATGTACCTCTGCCCGGACTGGTCACCAGCCACCCCTGTGCTACAAGCTCATCCATTGCACTTACTACCGTTTTGCGATGCAGACCCAGCCTTTGGGCCATCGTGCGTGAACCCGGCAAGCGAGTACCTGGTAAAAGTACACCTTGAGATACCAAGGCTATTATCTGATCAACGAGCTGCCTAAAAATTGGCTTATCAGCAGGTCGTTCTATCTTAATCAAATCTAAAATCACCGGACTACTTATTTTAAACAAACCGGACTATCCCAATACACCGGCAAGATGATACCTTTGAGGGTAAAAGTCAAAATTATATGGCAGAAAAAACTAAAAGAACCACACCGAGCCGCTATGCCAATCAAAGAGCCTCTTACGACACTGAAGTCATTTATAAGATCTTAGATGAGGCTCTATTTTGCACGGTAAGTTATGCTGAACACAATCAGCCCTATAGCATTCCTCAGTCCTTCATTCGCATCAATGACCATATCTATTTGCATGGCTCGGTGGGATCGCATTTTATCCGGACGTTGGCGGAGGGATGTCCTACCTGCATTTCGATCATGTTGGCGGATGAAATAGTCGTCGCAAAGACCGCTTTTCATCATTCGATCAACTATCGGTCAGTTGTCATATTTGCTACCGCTGAATTAGTTCAAAATCAAGAATTAAAGTACCAGGCATTTCAGCAACTAACTGAAAAAATGGTTCCCGGAAGTTGGGATTACCTGAAGCCAATGACTCAAAAAGAAATGGATAAAACAACTGCCGTGAGATTCTCTCTACTTGAAGCATCGGCTAAAGTCCGGCAAGGAGGTCCTGGCCATGAAAAAAGTGAAATGGACCTTCCCATTTGGACGGGTCTTATTCCTATCAAGCCAGTAAGACAAGCGCCCATACCAGATGAGCATGGTAAACAAATTCCTTTACCCGAGCATCTGCAAATCTAGAACAAGCCAATATAATAGTGAGGTATCTTTGCCTCCCTAAATTCGATCATTAAGTTCTTCTAAGAAAACTAAACTATTTCATGTTTCTGATTTCTACTTTTTATGTCAGAAGAGATTGCAACTTAAAATATCTAGGCCTGGGATTCACTATGATCATCAATCCAATCTTCAGGGAAATTAAAGTTTGCTAAAAGATGCTCTTCTCCCTCGATTACCACTATTTCGACATCAAGCATGTCCAGTATTTTCTTAAGCGAATAGTTTTTATTGCTGAATTGTGCTTTGACGATTGAAAAACTGGCAGGTTCATATATTGCTGGCAAGGGTTGTTTAAAATTTTGGCCTTGCAATTGCAGCACCGTGGCTTGCTTTTTTCGGTTCCGGTTTTTAATCAACGTTTTTACGATAAACTCTGAAGTAATCAGGGGCATATCCACGGGCAAGAGCAGCCAAGCATAGTTCTTATGGGTATCAAAAGCAGACAATAATCCCGAGATAGGTCCTTTTGGTGGCACAGTATCAGCAATTACTGAAAAGCCAGCGAATTGATCAATCTGATCGGTACGGCATGAAATAAGAACGGGGATACCGGATTTTTTAAGCTTTGCTACCGTGAGTTGATACATGGGTTTGCCCTTATGAAGGATCAAGGATTTATCCTTGCCCATCCGTGTACTGCGCCCACCAGCCAATACCAGACCCCAGAGCGGTGAATTCATTGTGACCGATTGAAATCCCTTTTACCACCTGACTTTGACATTAGTCGAATATCTTTAATGATGATGTCATGTGAGAATGCTTTGCACATATCATAAACTGTAAGAGCAGCTACCGAAACGCCTGTTAGAGCTTCCATTTCTACCCCGGTCTTACCCGTGATGTCGGCTGTGCATTGAATGATCAGTTGTTCCGATGCATCGAAATATATTTTTATCTTGCAATTTTCCAAGGCAAGCGGATGACACAGCGGAATCAAATCACTGGTTTTTTTTGAACCCATAATGCCGGCTAGAATCGCAGTCTGCAAGACCGGTCCTTTCTTCGTTTGGATTTCCTGATCGATCAGTAGCTTTATTACATCCGGTGGAAGTACAACAGTCGCCTGAGCCATTGCCGATCTTGCCGTTGTCTGCTTTTCCGACACGTTAACCATTGTGGGATTTTGTTCGGCATCGAGATGTGAAAATTGATTTGCCATGATTTATCTGTTGTTGTTGGAGATTAGCATATGGTATTATTCTCGTCCGTTAATTTTTGCGGCTTATAGGTTGGGATCAGTTGAATACAACTATAAAATCGGTTTAAAAGGGAAGACATGAAATTGCTCACCCTCCCGGTATGAGTCCTTGCCTTCCGGCAGTTCCATAAATGCATCAGTATTCGCCAGGTTTGCATGATCTCCAGATCCGGATCCGGGAATGGGATCAGCAAATAAGCAACCATTTTCATTGGTCAGTTTCACTTGCAAAAAATAGCTCAGGGCCGGCTTAAAATCAAATGATCTTCTTAGAATAGCTTTGTTTACTCTTTGCTTAATTCCCAGGCTATGCCGTAACCAGGCATCTACATACCGTTCGGCACACAAGAAGCAAGAAACGGGGTTGCCTGGCAATGCAAAAACAAATTGATTGCCTTTACTGCCAAACCACATAGGCTTCCCAGGTCGCTGTTTAATTTTATAGAAATGTTCGGTTACTCCCGATTTTCTGAGAATGCCTGGAATGAAATCGAATTTTCCCATGCTACTCCCACCCATGAAGATTATGATCTGATATTTGGACAAGAGTTTCGTGATGGTCCTTCGCACTTTTTTTTCATCATCTAAGATGTGTTGATGATCGATCTCCATTGCCCATTTTGCCAGGATTGCTCTTAAAGCCACGGCGTTTGAACTCCTGATCTGGTGTGGTGCCGGAGTCTGCTCAATATTAACCAACTCGTCTCCCGTCGAAACCAAACAAATGGGAGGAATACGGAACACAGAAAGTTCGG
>JABDLW010000444.1 GCA_013001805.1 Saprospiraceae bacterium
GTTTGCGATAGTTTGCTGGGTGATCAAAAAGATATATTTCCTGTGGACCGCCTCAGCATAAAAACTTCCTGGCGAGTCCTTTGGCAAGTGGAGAACAGGCTAAAGTTAAATCTGCCGGATTCCGGTGACACTATTTATATTCCCTAGCTCTTGTCTTTTGCCACAATGCCAACTATCAGTGATGGTTGAGCTATTCTTCCGGAACCGGAGGTGGCCCCTCCGGAAGTAATGCCTTGTAAATATAGTCTCCCTTTTTCTTATTAAACTCCTCACGCATCGCTACTCTTAATTCTTTGCTTTCAAATAAGTCAACCATGGTAAGAGCCAGAGCTTTTGCGGCATAAATCAGTCCCTTGTGACCGATTGACATGCCGCCGCAAGCCACCACCGGCCAGGAATGCCAGGGCGTACCGGTTGGTGCCGTGGTTACCAATAAGCTGATCTGCGGCACCACCCAACTGACATCTCCCACATCCGTTGAGCCACCTTCCGGATGCTCTCGCGTATCTTCGAAAGGATGCAAACTCCCATCAATTCCAACGGGATCTTTGCCGGTCGCCACCTGAATCCTTAAGGCAAATTGCATTTCCTCCTCGGTATAAGTGATGGGTCCTAACACCTCCAGGTTTTTATGTAGAGCCAGGGCACCGGTACGATTCACCAGCAACTCGTGGTCCCCACTATTCAGTGAAACCTGGTAGTCTACTTCATTCATCAGTGCAGCACCTGCTGCGATCTTCCGGATGCGTTGCTGTAATTCATCTACGACCGATCGCTTGGAATCCCGGGCCCAGATCCATACCTTACTATGCTCAGGTATCACATTGGGCACATCGCCACCATCCTGTATCACATAGTGAATTCTGGACGTGGGCCGAATGTGTTCACGATATAGATTGACACCGGAAAGAAAGGATTCTACGGCATCCAATGCACTACGACCATTCCAGGGATCATAGGCAGCGTGAGCTGCCTTTCCGAAGAACTCTACACTAAGATCAATCAGGGCCTGACTACTTTGCGTATTGGCTTTGGTCTGAGCATCGGGATGCCAGTCCAGACAGGCATCAAGATCACTGAATAAACCTTCTCTGGCCATATAGATCTTACCACCTACTGCTTCTTCCGCCGGCGTACCATAAAACCGCACGGTACCTTGCAATTGACCACTTTGCATCAATTCCTTAATGGCAATAGCTGCCCCAAGACTACCGGCGCCGAATAAGTTGTGGCCACAACCATGCCCGGCAGCACCTTCCTCCAGAGGTTCCTTCACCGGCAATGCTTTCTGAGAAATGCCCGGCAATGCATCAAACTCTCCCAGGACGCCTATGATAGGTTTGCCAGAACCATATTCAGCGATAAAGGCTGTGGGCATGCCAGCAACACCGCGTTGCAATCTGAAGCCCTGATCTTCGGCATAATCTGCCAAAACCGCAGCAGATTTCTTCTCGCGCAAGGCCGTCTCGGCAAATGCCCAAATCTGGTCACTCAGCTCAATAAGCTTGTCTTTATGTTTTTCGATCGAGCCTATAGCCTTTTCCTTTGGAGGAGGGAGTTGAGCCAGGGAAAGAGCCGGGATGCAGCTTAGCAAAAACAAACATACATATTTCATAAATCGATTATTTCGGCCCGCAATATAGCGATTGAGTAAAATATTACATCAAAAACCCATTGACCGCTTCCACCGGCTTGGGAACATCCTCTTCATTCATCATCTCCCGCAGGTCAATTTCAATGCCACGGGCAATAGCTGTGATCGGTACGTCATTATAGGAACCTTCAAACGGATTTTCCGAGTAATCGCCTATTTTTTCCATCAGGAAGAAAATCCAAATCACCAACGCCGTCATTGGGACGGTGATCCATATCCAGGCACTGCCATCTCTGTAAAAAAGGTCCAACATACCAAATGGCACAAAAGCTGCAAAGACCATACTCAGCCAAAGTGTTGTCGAAGCATATTGGCGAGGAAATGGAAAATTCTTAATGCGCTCACTCTTTCCCTGGTCTTCATAGAAGGAGCGAATTAATGCGTGAAATTCCATGTGCCGGAAATCTTCAAAGTAGTCCTGGTCGCGCAATTCCTGTAAACGTTTGGCTTGCCGTGCCAGTAGTTGCGTTGCCATATTAGACTTGCCTTTGTAGTCCTTAAACTCATTTTCGCTGATAAGATTCATAAGTTCCTGATCCAGCCGTTCGTAGTAATTTTCACAAACCTCCGAATTGTACAGGTTACTAATCCGCTCTTCTGTGTGTTCCCAGGTGCGGCTCAATCGCAATTGATAACGCAAAGCCGTAAGCCACGCTATGTGGCGATAAATCAATTCTTTCTTAACTGTATCAGCGTCAGATCCCTGAACGAAGGCAAGAATTGCTGCCCCAAATGTGCGACTGTTATTTACGATGCTCCCCCAAATTTTCCTGGCCTCCCAGGTACGGTCATAGGAACTATTGTTTTTGAATCCTAAATAGAAAGCCACTGCAATACCGATGATACTTATGGGTTGCCAGGGAAGAGCAATATTGAATGGTGTAAAAAAAGCAATAGCGGTGACTATCAGGCTATAAATTAATCCGAAAATAAAGGGCCTTTTTGACCAGTTAAAGGTCATCCAGAAGCCGTAATTTCTCTTTATATACATTTAAAAATTGTTTGGTGATTGATGATTCTCTGAAGCAAAAGATGACGAAGAGGTCATTTCATAAACGATTAATTGTGTATTTAGTTTGAACTATTTCTCTACTCTAAAAATGAAATGGTTAAATGAGAAAATCAATTTGCTCTGCATGAGTTTTAAATATCACATCAACCCTTAATTGAGTTAAATCAGATGATTAATCTTTAGGTGCCATGTATTCTGAATTTAACTTATCGGGAACAGGTGCGGCCATATCTTTTCTCCACTGCTGCATCAAATGATGTAGTTCTTCTTTCTGATCCGGATATATGTTAGCC
>JABDLW010000544.1 GCA_013001805.1 Saprospiraceae bacterium
GCTTTTCGCCAAATCGACATACTTTATGAGCTCGCTTTTTTTTGTATGGACCTTGACGCAGAGGGATTTGAGGAATTAAGTGATCATTTCATCAAAGCATATCGGAAATTATATCCTGAAGTCTTAATGGAGTCTTCAGATACCGTCTTGCTACTATACTACAAATTATATCGAGCCAATGTGAGAGCTAAAGTGACGGTGCTTAAGGTAGAACAAGCAGATAATAATCAGGAACGGCAGACATTTATTAAGGAGGCTGAAAAGTATCTTGACTTGATGCAGGGCTATCTCACCAAGTTGAGTTAATACATGTATAGAATGCTGACTTCAACTTATATGTAAAGGTAAGGCAGTACACGGTAAATTTTGAAAGTGAAATCAGGATAAAAAGGATTTCATTCGAGAAGTTGCAAACATAATGGGCCAATTTCGTAAAGATCATGAATTTTATTCTTTATTTAGTAGCTTCCCAACGGACTATATCATTTATTTCACCATAGGGATATTTTGAATTATCCTGCACTTAAATATCAGTAAAGAATTATGAGATGGATCCTATACTTTTTTACCATACTTGGGCTAAATGGTGCCATTGCTCAACCTGATTTTCAGAATGCCACTCTACCAATTTCCGAACGGGTCGATGATCTCATTGGCAAGATGACATTGGAGGAAAAAGTTGGACAGGTTTTATATAATGCACCAGCAATTGAGCGTCTGGGAGTGCCTCAGTATGGATGGTGGAATGAATGCCTGCATGGCATCGCCCGTAACGGAAGGGCCACGGTCTTTCCTCAGGCAATTGGCATGGCGGCGACCTGGGATGTAGATTTGATGCAACGGGTGGGTGAGGCAATTTCTACGGAAGCACGCGCCAAATACAATGTTTCCATTGCCCATGGATTAAGAGGCCGTTATCAGGGTTTAACTTTTTGGACTCCCAACGTTAATATATTTCGAGATCCCAGATGGGGGAGAGGCCAGGAAACTTATGGCGAGGATCCTTATCTCACGTCACGGATTGGTGTTGCATTTGTCAAAGGATTGCAAGGTGATCACCCTAAATATTTAAAAACCTCCGCAATGGCCAAACATTATGCGGTTCACAATGGCCCGGAACGGCTACGTCATGAGTTTGATGCGATAGTTAGCAAGAAGGATTTATGGGAGACCTACCTTCCCGCATTCGAGGCATTGGTAAAGGAAGCAAAAGTGGATGGTGTGATGGGAGCTTATAACCGTACCAATGGCGATCCATGTTGTGCCCATCCTTATCTCATGCAGGAAGTATTGCGTCGGCAGTGGGGCTTTCAGGGCTACTTTGTTTCTGACTGTTGGGCGATCCAAGACTTCTATCAAGGTCATAATCTGGTGGCAAATGCAGCTGAAGCGGCAGCACTGGCGCTAAATACCGGTTGCAATTTGAATTGCGGTAGTACCTATCCGGAACTAATTAATGCTATAGAACAAGGACTAACTACCGAAGCGGAACTGGATGAAAATTTACGGGAATTATTGCCTACGCGCTTTAAGTTGGGATTATTTGATCCACCGGGTTTGGTGCCGTATGATGCTATTGGCCCGGAGCAAATTAGACATCCCAATCACGTCGCTCTGAGTAAAGAGGCTGCCACTAAGTCGATTGTGCTTTTAAAAAATAAGGATCAGACCTTGCCACTGAAAAAAGACATCGGAGGTATTTTCATCACCGGTCCGACTGCCGCACATGTCCAGGCACTACTAGCTAATTACTATGGTTTGAGTGAAGATCTCAAGACTTTTCTGGAAGGCATCGTAGGAAAAGTGAGTCCTCAAACCTCGATACAATATAGTCAAGGAGCTCTGTTAGATGAGCCGAACCGTAACCCGATGGATTGGTATTCGGGAACGGCAGCTGAGGTGGATGTGACCATAGCCTGTCTCGGAATTTCACAACTCATTGAAGGCGAAGAAGGCGAGTCTATAGCATCGCGGCATTTTGGAGATCGTGAAGAGATCGGACTGCCATCAAATCAGATTGAATTCTTAAAAAAGATACGAGCTAACGCAAAGAAGCTGGTTGTCATTATCACTGCAGGTAGTGCGGTTGCTTGTCCGGAAATATATGAAATGGCTGATGCTTTGCTCTATGCCTGGTATCCAGGTGAGCAAGGTGGCACAGCGATGGCTGATATTCTGTTTGGTGAGGCGGTGCCTAGTGGCCGCCTCCCAGTCACATTTGTGAAATCGATCGAAGATCTGCCACCCTATGAAGATTATGCATTGAAGGGCCGAACTTATCGCTACTTCGAAAAAGAACCACTATTCCCCTTTGGGTTTGGGTTGTCGTACACTACGTTTGACTACGCCGATTTGAGAATGAGCACTACAACAGTGACGCGGGGAAATTCTCTTCAAGTGGAAGCTATGCTGACAAACAATGGCGATTATCGTGCTGAGGAGGTTGTGCAATTATATTTGACCGATCTTGAAGCCTCGGTAGATGTGCCCATGCAGGCGTTAAAAGGATTTCAGAGAGTAAATCTGTGGCCAGGTGCATCGCAAAAAATCGAATTTATAATTACACCGGAAATGATGCAATTGGTTAACAATGATGGAGAAAGAATCCTTGAGCCAGGACGATTCAGAGTACAAATAGGTGGCAGCTCTCCCTCAGTAAGAAATGAAAAATTGGGAGCATCGAGCCTACTTGAGGGTTTCTTTCAGTTGCAATAAATTTGACTCGTTCCTTGAGCTCAACGTTGCTATTTTTTGTTGCACTTTATGTGAGTGAGACCCGTTTATGATGCAATTGACAAACAAAGAATTTGAACTAATACAAGATGTAGACTTTATTCTCACCAAGGTCTCGGTGTTAAATAAAATGAGGTTGCTGTTGGAAAGAGTGCGTCTGGAAATGATTAGCGTTGTGATTGACAGCGATTTTAATTTTCCGGTGGGAGTGAACTTAAGTTCAGGTAAAATATCAAAAGGAGAAAATTACCGGTCTTTACCTTACCAGGTGCTGGATTATCCGGCGTATTTTGACCGGGAAAATATCTTTGCAATTCGAACAATGTTTTTATGGGGTCATTTTTTTAGTTGCACGCTGCATTTACAAGGCATGCATTTAGATCGGTATCGTGAAAATATCTGGGAAAACCGGAACAAGTTAATTGAACAAGATCTCTATATTTCGGTTGGAGAAACTCCGTGGCAATATCATTATGAGCAAGACAATTATGTATACTATACAAAAGAGCAAGAGGATCACTTGAAGCACCCGGTCTTTTTAAAATTAAGTAAAAAAGTGGCCTTGGGAGACCTGGAAAGATTGCCCGCAGAATCAGGGAAATTTATCAAATTGATGCTGTCTATCTTGTGACGATCTGCATTTTTAAGGTTGATGTTTTCCACTCCCCGGAGAATTTAGGGCAAAAAGAAATTGGGTAGATGAATCACTCGAATTATTTCTTGAAGCGGATCTGATCTAGAAGTTTGGATTGTTCAAAATTAGCACTGTTTTTATAGCCTGAAATTTTTGACTCTAAACTCGAAGAGAGCAAAATGGCCTGGAATCTCCTAAGGGTTAGGATTTGTAAACTGTAAGGAAGCTCCCCATACTTCATCCAGACCACCTGTTGGACCCAATCTTGAGCCAGGATAGCTTCGGGTAATTGTCTTAGAATATGTTTTGCGATAAAAATATTCTCGTTATTGATCTTACTGAAAATGAGATTCAGGAATTCGCGTTCTTTAGGATATTCTAGAAAAACGTGATCAATACACCAGCGTTGATAATCATCATTCGGGTGATTTAAAAGATGCATCATCAGATCTTTGTCTGCGATATCCAAGGTCAACAAGGCAATGGAATCCTGAACGGCACCATGAGCCAAATGCCATATGGTATGACAGGTATAGACTGCTCCATCCACAATGTCGGAAGATATGGATTTAGGTGTTGCACCGGTAATGCCATCAATTTGAGCCAGACTTGCTTTTTCCCTGCTACCCGGTAATAGGGTGATGTCAAAGTCCTCCAGCATACTTTGACTGCTACTGAGAATGATGCCAAATTTTATGTAATCATTTTCATTGAAGGGCACATGATCTAATTTTGTGAGAATGGCACCGTCAGGCATTTCGTAGTGTAGATACTGCCCCATCAGGTCCCAGAATAATTTTATCCGTACTGGTTTGCATTCACCGGTTTCGCAGACCTGGGTAAAGATATCGCTGGAATATGTTTCGGGTAATCCGATCGGATCATAATTCAAATTCAAAAGTATCCGCTGAGTATCTTTTACTGAAATCCAAAAACTGTCTTTGGGTATTTGTACATTCCCGGCAGGAAAGACAAACAGAGGTAAAATTGTTAAAATACCTAGTACAATAAATTTAGAACCTTGATTCACCATGTGGTGGATTACAATGTATGTGATCTGAGCCAGTCAAGTTCGGCTTGCACTTCCGGGCCAATGGCTGACCAATGAAACAGGGCATGGTCATTTCTTTCATAATGTTGCAAAGGAACGGGTTTGTAAATCGGTGTGGTGATTGCAATTATTTCTTGCCAATGGACAGTCGCTTTTTCCAGCCATTCGATAGAAGATTTTAATGTCTTTTTGTCTCCTGAATCCAGATGTTGCTGATAAGCAACGGCAGCGCGTAATTTATCGGAAAAGTAAAGACCAAGGTGTCCCCAGGTTTTGATATCAGAAATCTCATAAAGTAAATCGTTGTTTTCTTCTGATTTAATATTTTTCATATGGTCCAAAGCGGCTAAGCAGAGGGCTTGCAGAGAATCCGCCAATTGTAGGGGTGTGATTTTTTTGGATAGTCCACTCACGCCTGGTGACAGAAATTCTTTAATGCTCATGTAATTTGGCTCAAGTGGAGTCTTTTCACACATTTGCAACAGGGAAATTAATTCTACTTTTTCATTGCCCATTAGGCTCAGGAGGCCCTCAGAATATAAAGTGTAATCCCAGGTGGCGTTCCAATATGAAGCGATCACCAGTGGAACCCTGCCGACTTTCTGCTGTGCCTCAAAAAGTGCTGCGCCATTGCCAATAAAGCGGGATTCAAATGCATTGGTAAAAATAGTATCACTAGTGGTTGGATTAAAAAGTAACCGGCCCCACTGTTTATAATACATCCACTGTCGATCAAAAGCATAACGGTATAACGTGTTGGGGAGTGCAGTAATATAATCTTTGGCCGGGATGTAACATTCAGATC
>JABDLW010000511.1 GCA_013001805.1 Saprospiraceae bacterium
ACCCGAAAGGATAATCATCTAAAGTAGTAGCATTAGGATCTAGTGGATAAGTATCGTTGTTGGATTTGCTCTCAATAAAGCTGGCCTGAGTAATTTTAGAGGGAATTTCTTGATTACCAGTCTGGCCCCAGCTGCCACGCAGTTTCAAGTTGCTAAACACCGAACCAGCCATAAAATCCTCATTACTGATATTCCAGCCCAATGCAAGGGAAGGAAAATATCCATACTTATTATTCTCCCCAAACTTGGAAGATCCATCCGCGCGTAAGGTCGCAGTCAACAAATACTTGTCGGCAAAACCGTAATTCACTCTGCCAAAAAATGATTGCAATTCATTTTCAGTAGCAAAAGTGGTAAAGTCTGTGGGTTGATCCTGAGTGCTTATCTGATCCTGATAAACTGGTTCTACGCCATTGTTGGCAAAACCGGTAAGATCAAAACGTCGCTGGTGTTCAAAAGTCTTCTGATATGAATGACCTGCCAATAAAATGAAGCCATGATCTCCCCGGTCCAGCGTATATGTAAGTGTATTTTCTACCAGGCTATTATTATTTCTGGCGGTAATAGAGGCCAAAGATCCCAAGTCGAAACCTTCTAACAGTCCATAAGGATTAAGTTGAACTATCCGGTCTGTGGTCGAGTAATCTACACCCAGATTTAATTTATAACTCAATCCATCAATAATCTCAATTGATGGAGAAATATTTGCCAGGAGGCGATTGTTGGTGGCCTCATCCTTATAAAGGGAATTTCTGACCGTTGGGTTTAATATACCATCTAAGAGGGTAGCTTCTCCATTGGTCACCACGGGAATAGTGGGATTTAGCCGCAACATATCTAAGACCGTAGCACCTGCATCTGGCCGTGCATTAAATGTGCGAGCGCCGGTTAGGCTGTAATCAATTTTTAGCCGGCCATCCAGTGCTGATTGATTGAGGTTGACCCTACCTGAATATCGTTCCAGACTACTGTTTTTAAAAATACCTTCCTGGTTGTCATATCCAGCCGATATAAAATAGGCGAATTTCTCACTCGCTGCTCCACTCATGGATAAATGCACTCGATTGGAGATACCGGTTTGGGTCAATTCATCCTGCCAGTCAGTATTGCCACCTGCATCAAATAATGATCCCCCTGCAGCAGGCACCTGTCTCCGAAACTCATCAGCACTAAATACATCCATTTTATTGGCTAATGAAGACCAGGCGGTTGATACGGAAAGGTTCATTTCCGTTTTACCCGTCTGTCCCTTTCGGGTAGTAATCACTACGACACCGTTTGCTGCCCTGGCACCATATAATGCCGTCGCAGAGGCATCCTTCAAAACATTGATCGATTGAATATCCTGAGGGCTGATAAAATTCAAGGGATTAGTGGCCACTCCCGTCGAAGCATTGTCGATCACAAATCCATCGATCACATATAGTGGGGTGGTTCCAGATCGCAAACTACCTATGCCACGAATAATCACATTCTGAGCAGCACCTGGCTCTCCGCTTGCGGCAGTAACATTTACCCCAGCCACCTTACCCTGTAGAAGTTGGCCGGGATTAGCCACCACACCGCGGTTAAAGTCTTCACTATTCACCGAACCAATAGCTCCGGTGACATCTTGCCTCCTTTGTGCACCATAGGCAATCACCACTACATCTTCCAACACCGCAGCATCAGCGAGCAACGTTATCTGAATGCTTGCTTCGCTGCCTACTATGACTTCTTGCTTGACGTAACCTAAATAGGAAACGACCAATACAGCCCCTTCATCAGCGTCTATGGTAAATTTCCCATCTACATCCGTACTAGTTCCTATCGCTGTACCTTCGATTTGCACCGTTGCTCCGGCCAAAGGCTCACCCTCTTCATTCATGATTACCCCGTCGATAGGTTTGTAAGTGCTGGGTATAGGTTCATCAAGAATGCCGCCAGGCATAACAGGAGGATGGCTTGTAGTAGAAAAAAGAAAATTGCTACTGCCTTCTGCATTGGCCCCTGATATACTGGTAACCAAGGTCATCATTGACAAGAGACATAGCAGAAACTTGAATGGCTTCTTTTTCATATGGGATATTTTTTGGTCTGGATCATCCGTGATGATATTAGAAGATTTTATTGAACTTAGTAAATTTATTTCACATTTCAGAAGTAATGCTTCTGAAAAATTATTCAGAATAGAAGTCATCCGAAAACTGGAAAAGTTTCTTAAACAAATTCAGAAATTGGTTGAGGTTTCAAAAAGGATCAAGCATCACAAATCATTGAGCAGAACGTACGTTCCTGAAATAGGCATGTTTCTCTAATCACGTGCCTGCTCAAGTTGATCTATTGGATGTTATTCACTCCGTCGCTTGGGGACATAGGAATAGCATATATCAACCTATCGCTTGACCTGCATCATTATGATGCTCCGGTGAATGTTATAATTTGTGCACCTGTGCTTGCATCCTGCCCATGTTTGTGGCCATCTGTCCGGAAACTTGGTGCAATTGGTTCAGGCACAAAATTTATTAACCAAATAAAGATATCATGGCAATCCTGAAAGTAATAGAAG
Organism: Saprospiraceae bacterium; assembly: GCA_013001805.1. Lineage (GTDB taxonomy): Bacteria > Bacteroidota > Bacteroidia > Chitinophagales > Saprospiraceae > JABDMH01. The sequence continues at coordinate 2,549 of JABDLW010000511.1, forward strand.
TGCTCGGATCTTCGGACAAAAGCTGGGAAGATGCTACTCAGCAAATCATCAATGGTGCTGCAAAAACTGTGAAAAACATTCGCTCGGTTTACATTAAAGACATGTCGACCAAAGTGGAAAACAACCAAATTGTCGAATACCGGGTGGTTGGTAAAGTTTCATTTGAGGTAGTTCACTAGATCATTTTTGCTGTCTACTAGTCGTGAGCTAGTGTGGTGAAGGTGCTCCTAACCAGGAAAGTGGGCAAATTTTTTGTTTCACAACAATTACGAGCATGAACATGCAGTAGGAGATATTTTTATCATGCTGATTTGCTATTCTTCACTCTTACGGCATTTAATTAAAAAAAAGGGTTGATTTTCATTAATTTCTGTGACTTCAAATAATCCTGCTGTGGCAAATTCTGTATGCACAGATTCGCGGTCATAAAAATAGATCTGCACGCCGTCATGCAGCTCATAGCGGTCTTTACTAATCAGTTTGCCTTTACCAAAGTCAGAGGCCTCTTTCGTTATCGCCGTAAAAACCATATAGCCGTTTTCCGTCAGTTGGTTGTAGCAGTCCCGAATGAATTTTTGTCGTTCTCTGGTGTTTAATAAGTGAACGAGCGCATAGCAAAATATTCCGTCATAACGCCTATTGTCAAATGGCATGCTGGTTACAGATCCGTGATGGATAGTCAGAGCTGGTCCGCAATGTTTTCTCGCCAACTCAATGGCCGTTTCAGATATTTCTATTCCCGTTACATCTATTCCATGATCTAAAAAAACCTGAGCATTTCGCCCGTAACCAATACCTGGAATGAGCACATTTTTAAT